>NZ_JBBECC010000196.1:0-1750 GCF_040882025.1 Parvibaculum sp.
CCGCCAGAACGATATTGTTGACGAAGAATGTGTCGCCGCTTTCGAAAATGAGTTTCGCGACAAGCCTTGTCTGTTCCGGCGCGTTGTCCGCCACACCAGAATCGTCGAGAAGCCAGCGCAGCAGGATGTTGGTGTCGAGGCCGATCACCGCCCGCGCCTGCCTCTGGCTTCCCCGATCCAGCTCTCGATGTCGCCCGGCTTCGCCTTCACGCCCTTCACGATGCCCCGGAGATCGCCAAGCGTGCCGGTCTTCGCTTCGACATAGAAGCGGCCGTCCTCGCCCTGCGCGAAGACGAGTTTGTCGCCTTCGTGAATGTTCAGGGCCTTGCGCATTCCGGCAGGCAGCGTGATCTGCCCCTTGGATGTGACCTTGGCATTGTAGCCCATCTCAATCTCCTTACTTTACACACAAAATGTAAGGAAACCAGAGCGCAGAGTCAAGGCGCCTCACCCCTTCTTGCTGTGGCAGACCGCCTGCAGCTTGTTGCCTTCGGGGTCGCGCACATAGGCGCCGTAGTAATTCGGATGGTAGTGCGGGCGCAGCCCCGGCTCGCCGTCGCTGGTGCCGCCCATTTCCAGCGCCTTCGCGTGGAAGGCATCGACCGAGGCGCGGTCGGGCGCCAGAAACGCCGCGTGCCAGCCATTGCCGGGATGATGCGGTTCGCCGTCGAAGGGTGTGCCGATGAAGATCTTGGGGCCTGTCAGCGTGCCCCAGGATGCCCGGCCCTGCCGCTTGTAGAAGGGCTCGATGCCAAGTGTTGCCAGCACCGCATCGTAGAAGATGGCCGCCTTGTCCGGGTCCCGCGAGCCGATGGTGATGTGACTGAACATGGGCGCCCTCCCTGTTATGCGTCCCGCCACAATACAGGATCGCTGGCCCGGAAGGCCTCGAAAGAGGCGCAAACCGTTTCACGTATGAGTGCCTTTGCGTCACTCGCCCCGGCGACCACGCCGAACTGGCCGTTGAGCCAGAGGGACGCCAACCCATGCGTCACGCCCAGCATGGCGGCGATCAGCCGGGCCGGGTTCCCGTCGGGCAGGATGCCGGCGCGCTGGCACGCGCGCGCCGTCTCTTCCAGCAGCGCGTAGCTTTCCGCTCGCGCGGCGACGGCGTCGGCCCAGGTCTCGTCATCCGTCCAACGGTGGCCCAGCATGATGTGGAAGGCACCGGGCGCATCGAGCATGAAGGCGAGATAGGTCTCCGGCAGCACCAGCAGCCGCGCCCAGGGGTCCGGCCCCCGTGCCGCCTGCGCGGCGGCCTCGCGGGCGTGCAGCTCGCGGTAGCCCCAGGCCGCAATCGCCGCCAGCAGAGCCTCGCGCGAGGCGAAATGGCGGTAGGTCGCGGCATGGGTGACGCCGGCTTCGGCCGCCAGTTCGCGCAGCGTGAAATCCGGCGCGCCGCGCGCGGCAATCCGCTGCATGGCAAGGCCCATCAGCGCCTCGCGGAGGTTTCCGTGGTGATATTCGGTGGGTTTCCGCCTTGCGGCTGGCATCTCGGTTCTCCCGGTTGACTCATGTTACCATTGGTTACATGCTCGCGCCAAACCAAAAGGGAGGCGGGAGATGGGCGGACGAACATTGTTTTCGGGTGGCACGATCCTCACCATGACGGGGAAGCCGGCTGACGCCGTGCTGGTCGAGGACGGCCGCATCCTCGCCGCAGGCGACGCCGCCGCACTCGGCGACATGGCGGGCGCGGGCGCCGCCCGCGTCGACCTTGCCGGCGCGACGCTGATGCCCGGTCTCATCG
>NZ_JBBECC010000197.1:0-293 GCF_040882025.1 Parvibaculum sp.
TCTCCAACTTAAGCGATCTCAGTTACGTTAACCTGTTTGGTGCAGTCCCCCTTCAATCGGGAGTGATCTCCAACCGGGACGCTGACGACAGACGTGGTTTTCGAGGTGCAGTCCCCCTTCAATCGGGAGTGATCTCCAACCGGCCCAACCTTCACACAGGTCGCGGGCTTGGTGCAGTCCCCCTTCAATCGGGAGTGATCTCCAACAACGCCGTTCATGACGCTGATGCAGAACATGGTGCAGTCCCCCTTCAATCGGGAGTGATCTCCAACGCGGCAATCCGTTTCAATGTT
>NZ_JBBECC010000197.1:303-10678 GCF_040882025.1 Parvibaculum sp.
GACTACGGCAGTGCCCGGCAGGGTGCAGTCCCCCTTCAATCGGGAGTGATCTCCAACAAACGGCGTAGCGGACGTTCTGTTCGTTCAGGTGCAGTCCCCCTTCAATCGGGAGTGATCTCCAACCTGTCCCAGAAAGACAAAGATGTTCAACGGGTGCAGTCCCCCTTCAATCGGGAGTGATCTCCAACCAGACCACGTTCGGCGAGTTCAAGGACGCGGGTGCAGTCCCCCTTCAATCGGGAGTGATCTCCAACCGGCATCCGCGAACTGGACGCCCCGGCGCGGGTGCAGTCCCCCTTCAATCGGGAGTGATCTCCAACAAGTAAGTGCAGCGGAAGATCGGCTGTCACGGTGCAGTCCCCCTTCAATCGGGAGTGATCTCCAACGCCAATCGTGGACGATCTTGACAATGAGCAGGTGCAGTCCCCCTTCAATCGGGAGTGATCTCCAACGGATACCGCGCAAGTCACAGGCATTGCTAGCGTTTCTTCTGTTTGCGGTGAGAATTTTTGCCGCCATGCCCGTGTCTTTTGTCGCCTCGCGTCCGGATTTTCGGACCACCGTTCGCCTTTCGTCCATCGGCCGTCCCCGACCAGTCTATCCGGTCGAGGTCCAGCGAGACAATGTCCGGCCGGCTTTCCGCCGTGCCGCCGAACAGCGCCGCCGCCATGGCGACGAAATCGCCGCCATGCAGGTTTTCGAGGATCGCATGGTTGACAGGCCGGCCGCGCGCGTCCGGCTGCCTGTCCCTCATATCTCGCTTGCCGCCCATGTGCGGGGCCTGCCGTGTCGCGAGTTTCGCAGCACCGAGACGATGATCGGCGCCCATCATCCATGCGAGGTCGAGGTTCTCGCGCGCGAGCAGTTCGATCACGGATTGCGAGACGGCGTTTTTCAGCTTGCGGTCATAGGCCATCAGTTTGCGGGCATCGTTGACGCAATTCGTCAGGTCGACGGGCAGATGGGCGTTCTTCAGCATATTGAAATGCGCGAAGTTGTTGCGAATGTCGACAAGCGGATTCTTGCTTCCATCGAATGTGAGTCCGAAATAGCGGTACAAATCCGCCCTGACGGTGTCGCCATCGGCGCCCGGCCCCAGCCGACGGACCGCATCGACGATCCTGCCTTTGCCCAGGCGGTCGAGGCCCTCCGGTTCGAATACCTCACCAGGCTGCCGGCCTGCATGGTGGACCAACGCCAGTGCGACGAAATAGAGATCGCGCTCCCAGAGGCCGGAATAATCCACCAGCCGGCCGAGCACCGACATCAGCAGGCGATGCAGGCGGACATGGTTCGTCAGGGTGACATGCGCGGCCAGATGGCGATAGCGGATGACTTCGCGGAGCGCCTCGACATAGGCGCGTCGATCCTCGTTCGCGAATTCTTTCTTCTCCCGCTTCTCTCGCGTCCATTTCTCATGCAGGGTTTCGCGTTTTTCCTGCCACGCGGCGATGCCGGACTTTCCGCCGTCACGCGGTGCTTCGGCTTCGCGCAACCTCGAAATGTCGGCCGATGAAATGCGGTGCGCCTCGAATATCTTCCGTAAGGCGGGCAGATGGCCGAAGCGCATGATCTCGCGCAGGCCGCGCTTCGGGATGCGGGTGTCGCCTTCGCCGCCCGGTTGCGATGGGAACGCAGCCTCGAAAGCTTCGGGATTTTCGACGAAATCAGCGAACGCCTCGGCACTCGCGAGCGCCGTGCCGCCCTCGAATTTCGCGTCGTGCATGTCGAGATAGAGTTCGAGGACGGCGCATATACGCACCGCCCTTTCCCGCGACGCCTCCACTTCCGTTGCGCCCGGCCGGCCGGCGAGGATGTTCCATTTCCGTATCTGATGCAGCAGCCTTCCGATCTCGTCAACGGGCACCAGATGCATGAGGAAGTAGAGCAAGGTCTGCCAGTCCTCGGCGGCGGTGACGCCTGCCGGCGGTGGCGAAAAGGTGTCGAGGTCGAATTGCCGGTCGTCCGGTTTCGGAGTGTCCGCCTTCAGCTCGAGAAGGAAACCGAAATCCGCTTCTTTCAGATAGCCATCGAAGGCGAGCGCCACGACGTCGCATTTCAGCTCCTCGATGAACGCCGCCTGTTCGCGCGCGTTGTCGGGATCGCTGTCATAGCCGCGCTGGACGCGCATCTCGCTCGCCGTTTCGGCGGATAGCCTGAAGAAGAAGGATTCGATAGTATCGCCTTTCGCGAGGTGGCCAAGCCGAGCGGCGCGCGAGGCGATTACCTCGCGGCGATCCGGGTCGCCCTTGGTATTCATTTCCTTCGCCGCCCGTGTCGCGCGTTCGACCGCACGGCTGATGTAACCGTTCAGAGCGGCGGCATCGCGCAAGGCGAGCCAGCGCCGGAAGGGACGCTCATAGAGAAGTTTCAGCGCCGTGTACTGGCAGTGGCGCGCCGGCACTTCGAGGTCCGTTCGATTGGCCGACGGGGGCAGGCGCGTCCAGTCCTTCGTGTTCTTCCGCACATTTTCCGTACGCAACAACATCCGCCCAAAGCGCGGCAGGGGGAGGACGGCCGGGGCCACGCCGGACATTTCGGCGACGAGCCGCCGACATTCGGGTTCGCCGAAGAAATGTTCGAGATGTACGCCGCGCAGGGTTTTCAGGAGTTGCGCGACGCGCTCGCCGGTATCGTCATTCCAAAGCGTTCGTGCGGCGGCAAGCGCATCCGGCTTCGGGCTGGACGCCGTCAGGACGCCCACGAAACCGCCAAGGCCCTTGAAGTGGAAGGCGGCGTTGCGCAGGCCCGCAACGCCCCGCAAGGCCGCTTCGAGAATTTCCTTGTGGAACGCATCGTCGCCCGCGCCCCGGAAGGTCGCGGCCCGACTTCCGAAAAGAAGGTCGAGCTTGCGGTCAAAGCCGCCGGCATCAAAATCCCGTCCGATGGCGCGCCCGATCGGGCCGGCCAGCAGAATGTCGTCCTCTATACGCGATTGCGGATCGGCCCAGTCCTTCAGGGTGCGGGCCGCCAGCGCCAGCACATGCCGCCAGACACGGACGAAGGCCTCATTGCGCTTGATCCGCGCCTGACCGTCGCTCGACCACCAGACGCTCGCGGCAATATCCGCCGGCCAATGGTCCACCGGATCGGCCGGACTGTCATCTTCACCGCTCGTCGAGGCCTCGTAGTGGATGATCTTGCCGAGCCGGACCAGCGCGCTGAGATCGCTGTTGACGATCTTCTTCTCCACGAGCGCGAACAGGTCCGGCATCGTGTCCGGCAGAAGGAGCGAGACCTTGCGACGTTCGTTCCCGTGCTCGCGGCGGTCCTTGCCGTGATGTTTCAGGATGCGCGCGTAGCAGTCCTTGACCGCCATGTGGAGATTGAAAAGACCGGGACATTGCTGTTTTGCATCCTCGATGGAGAGGCGGATGCCATCAGACGCCCGGAATACTTTCGCGTAATGGGCGTAGAGCGCCGTGCCCGCAATATCGACGGTGACACTCCGGCGACTCGAGCCGTCATTGCCGCTTTCCCGTCGTTCCGCCGCCTGCCGGATTTCACCGGCAACATTTCCGGCGCGGGCATAGGCTTCGCAGTCGGCTTCCGTCCAGTCGTCATTCTTGTGGGGCCTATCGCGCAGGACATTGCCGGCGATGCTTCGGGCCCGCGCCTCGATGCGACCGACCCTGCGTTTCGGAACATCTCCGGAGAGACGGTATTCGGCGACGTGGAGATGCTCGTGAATCCGCGCCGCTATTTCCGTCGCATCGGTCTTTGCCGGCTCGGCCTCGCCAGCAAAGCGCGCATACCAGCGGCCCTTCGCCGAAGGCGGCGGGTTCTTGCCGCGCGGCTTGTATTCCGCCTTGCCGTAGGGCGCGACCTTCGTTCGCCAGAGTGCAGCGAGGTGTTGCCCGCGCGTCGCATCTTTCAGGCCGGGCAATAGGTCCCTCGCTTCGAGAAGCACCCAGGCCGCCTTTCCGAGCCGGTCCCTGAACTCGCGCTGCTCCTGCGTCGCGCTCTTGTCGCCGGAGGGTTTCGTCGCGATCTTGTCGATCGCCGAAATCCATTGGGCGATGACGAGTTCGTCGTGGGCACTGGCGAATTCGGTAATGTCGCGCGGCGTCTGCAGCTCGTCGCGGAGCCGCAGGACGCGCTTTCGAGCCGACGCATCGCCGGATTCGACATCGCTTCTTCCATATGGCCTGACAATACGCATATATGCCTCCCCATAATCGGGGGCCAACGTATCAGGGCGGAGCGGCCTGGGCACCTGTTGAGGCGCGGATGGCCGCGCTTTCCGCCCGGCCGCCGCCCGTGCTAACACAAGGGTATGGCTGAGAAAGACACACCCGAGAGCGACCGGCTGGACGATTTCGCGCATCCGCGCGAGGTGGCGGCGCTCTATGGCCATCAGGAGGCCGAGCGGGCGCTGTTCGAGGCGTTCATGGGCGGGCGGATGCATCATGCCTGGCTGATGACGGGCCCCAAGGGCATCGGCAAGGCGACGCTGGCCTATCGGTTCGCGCGGTTCATTCTGCATTACGGGACGCCGGAGGCGGCGCGGGCGGCGGGGGCGCGCGATCTCGCCGTGCCGCCGGAGAGTGCCGCCGCGCATCAGGTGGCGGCCGGCAGCCATCCGAACCTCCTGTCGGTGCGGCGGCCCTGGGACGACAAGACCAAGAAGTTCAAGACCGTGCTGCCGGTCGACGAGGTGCGGCGCATCAGTCATTTTTTCGGGATGACGGCTGGCGGCGCCGGCGGCTGGCGGATCGTGGTGATCGACGCGGCCGACGACATGAACACCAATTCGGCCAATGCGCTGCTGAAGGCGCTGGAGGAGCCGCCGCCGCAGGGCCTCTTCCTCGTGCTGTCGCACCAGCCGGGACGGCTGTTGCCGACGATCCGTTCGCGCTGCCGGACGCTCGCCATGAAACCGCTCGGCGTCGCCGAGATCGTCGAGGTGATGCGGGCGGAAGAGCAGAAGCTCAAAGCGGGCGAGGCCGAAACGATCGCGCAGCTTGCAGACGGCAGCGCGGGGCGGGCGCTGGCGATCGCGTCGGGCGGCGGGCTCGCGCTCTACAAGGAACTCGCGGCGCTTCTGAGCGCGCTGCCGCGGCTCGACATCGCCGCCGTCCATGCGCTGGCCGACAAGGCGGCGCGGCGCGGCGCGGACGATGCCTTCGAGACGCTGAGCGAGTTGCTGACCTTGTGGCTGCAGCGGCTGATCCGCGCCGGGGCGGGGCTCGATCCGGGCCCGGACATCGCGCCCGGCGAAGGGGCCGCGATGGCGCGGCTCACGGACCCCGCGCGCGGCGGAGCCAGCCTTGATCGTTGGGTCGAGGTATGGGAAAAGATCGGCCAATCCATTGCCCGGGGCGAGGCGCTGAACACGGACCGGAAGCTCGTGGTCCTGAACATCTTTTCGATGCTCGAAGCGGTCGCGAGCGAACGCGCGGGCGTTTGAGGCGGATCGCCGGGTGACGACAAATCCGCTAACGTCCATTACCGGAATCCCTCCGCAACCCCTCCCCAAACGGCTTGCCGCCGTTTGACCCTCCCACAGGGGGAGGGAGAAGAAACAGAAGTACAGGTTCGAGAGACGAATGAGCGCGCGCAAGGCATTCTACATCACGACGGCGATATCCTATCCGAACGGTCCGCCTCATATCGGCCATGCCTATGAGGTGCTGACGACCGACGTGATTGCGCGCTTCAAGCGGCTGGACGGCTACGACGTGCGCTTCCTGACCGGCGTCGACGATCACGGGCAGAAGATGGCGCAGACCGCCAAGGCCAAGGGCACAACGCCGCAGGCACTGGCCGACGAGATGGCGCCGAAATTCCTGGCGATGGTCCGGCGGCTCGACATTTCCAACGACGACTTCATCCGCACAACCGAGGCGCGGCACGAGCGGGCCTGCCAGCATATCTGGGAGAAGATCGCGGCGAAGGGCGACATCTTCACCGGCAAGTATGCGGGCTGGTATTCGGTGCGCGACGAGGCGTTTTACGACGAGGACGAACTCGTCGCCGGCGAGAACGGAGAGAAGCGTGCGCCGGGCACGGGCACGCCCGTCGAGTGGATGGAGGAAGAGACCTATTTCTTCCGCCTCTCGGCCTATGAAGAAAAACTGCTGGCGCTTTACGAGGCGCAGCCCGATTTCATCCAGCCGGAGTCGCGGCGCAACGAGATCGTCGCCTTCGTCAAACGCGGGCTCAACGATCTGTCGATTTCGCGCGCGCGGACCAAACTCGACTGGGGCGTCGGCGTGCCGGGCGACCCCGATCATGTGATGTATGTGTGGATCGACGCACTGACCAACTACATCACCGGGCTCGGCTATCCCGACACCGAGGGCGCGCTCTTCAAGCGCTACTGGCCGGCCGATGCACATATCATCGGCAAGGACATCGTGCGCTTCCATGCGGTGATCTGGCCGGCAATGCTGATGGCCGCCGGTATTGCTTTGCCGAAACGCGTGTTCGGGCACGGCTTTCTCAATGTGCGCGGCGAAAAGATGTCGAAGTCAGTCGGCAATGTGATCGATCCGTTCTCGATCACCGACACCTATGGCGTCGACCCGATCCGCTATTTCTTCTGCCGCGAAGTGACCTATGGCGCGGATGGCAGCTACAGCCACGATCAGGTGGTCAACCGCATCAATGCCGACCTCGCCAACGATCTCGGCAATCTGGCGCAGCGCTCGCTGTCGATGATTGCGAAGAATTGCGACGGCAAGGTGCCGGCGGCGGGCGACCTGACGGCCGACGACAAGGCTCTGCTCGCGGCGGCGGCGGCGCTGCCGGACAGAACGCGGGCGCAGATGGAGCGGTTCGAAATCCACAATTATGTGGGAAGCGTGTTCGAGGTGGTCAGCGAAGCCAATCGCTATTTCGCCGGACAGGAACCCTGGGCGCTGAAGAAGAGCGATCCGGCGCGGATGGCGACTGTTCTTCATGTGACGGCTGAAGTCGTGCGGCGCTGCGCGATCATGCTGCAGCCGGTGATGCCGGCCTCCATCGCGAAGCTGCTCGACCTGCTGGCGGTGGCGGAGGGCGAGCGGGACTTTGCGCATGTCGCCTTGGGCGCGCTTGCGGCCGGGACGGCGCTGCCGGCGCCCTCGGGCGTGTTCCCGCGCTATGTGGAGCCGGAGGCGGCGTCGTGAGGCGGATGAGCGGTCAGAGTCACAATGGTGTCATTCCAGCTTTCGCCGGTATGTCCGGCGCAACAGCGGTTGATCTTTTGGTTGTTTCTCCCGTTATCGTCATGACCCGGCTCGTCCGGGTCATCCACGTCTTTCTTTCCTTCCGTACCGCAAAGACGTGGATGGCCCGCATAAAGCGGGCCATGACGGTTTGGTTGATATTGGGGACCTCATTCCTGCAACTGAAATCCGCCTTACTGGACAGCAGTGGGTCAAGCCCGGCAAAGACGAACGTGGGTGATGTGGTCGCGGGGAGACGCCCATGACCCTTCCCGTGCTCATCGACAGCCATTGCCATCTCGACTTTCCGGATTTCGGGGAAGAGGTCGAGGAGGTGGTGGCGCGGGCGCATGCGGCGGGGGTCGGGCTGATGGTGACGATCTCGACCAAGGTCAGCGAGTTCGACCGGGTGAGGGCGGTGGCGGAACGTTTCCCGCATGTCTTCTGCACGGTCGGCATTCATCCGCATGAGGCGGCAAGCGAGCCGGAGACCGATACGGCGACGCTGATCGAGATGGCGAAGCATCCGAGGGTCGTCGGCATCGGCGAGACGGGGCTCGACTATTATTACGAGCACAGCCCCCGCGACGCGCAGAAGCGGAATTTCCGTTCGCATATCGCGGCCGCGCGCGAGACAGGCCTGCCGCTCATCGTGCATACGCGCGACGCGGATGAGGACATGGCCGGGATTCTGGTTGAAGAAACAGGGAAAGGCGCCTTTCCGGGGCTCCTTCATTGCTTCAGCTCGGGGCCGCAACTTGCTGAAAAAGCTCTGGAAATCGGTCTTTATATTTCGCTTTCGGGCATCCTGACCTTCAAGACGGCCGAGGAGCTGCGCGCAACGGCGGCCAAGGTGCCGATGGACAGGCTGCTGGTCGAGACCGACGCGCCTTATCTGGCGCCGGTGCCGAAGCGCGGCAAGCGCAACGAGCCGGCTTTCGTGGTGCATACGGCGGCGAAGCTCGCCGAGGTCAAAGGCGTGACGGCGGCCGAACTTGCCGAAGCGACGACCGCGAATTTCCTGCGGCTGTTTTCGCGCGTGCCGCCCGGCGCGGTGCTGCGCGGATGAAGCTCAGGGCGACCATACTCGGCTGCGGCTCGTCGGGCGGCGTGCCGCGCATCGGACCCGATGGCGGGCATTGGGGCGCCTGCGATCCGGGCGAGCCGAAGAACCGGCGGCGGCGCTGTTCGCTGCTGGTCGAGCAGTGGGACCGCAACCCGGCCGAGAAAACCGTGGTGCTGATCGACACCTCCCCCGACATGCGCGAGCAATTGATCGATGCCGGCGTCGGGCCGATCCATGGGGTGCTGTTCACGCATGACCATGCCGACCAGAGCCACGGCATCGACGACTTGCGGATGGTCGCGATCAACCAGCGCCGCCGCGTCGATTGCTGGATGGACGGGCCGACCAGCGAGACGCTGCTCAACCGCTTCAGTTACTGTTTTCGCGAGAAGCCCGGCGCCGGTTATCCGCCGATCCTCACCCATCACATGATCGAGGAACCGGGGCGGGTGATCCATGTCGAGGGCCCCGGCGGCACGGTGACGGCGCTGCCGTTCGACCAGGATCACGGCAATATCCGCTCGCTCGGCTTCCGCTTCGGGCCGCTGGCCTATTCCGCCGACGCGGTTGGCATACCGGACGAGAGTTTCGCACATCTCGACGGCATTCATTGCTGGATCGTCGATGCGCTGCGTTATGCGCCCCATCCGACACATGCGCATGTCGAGATGGCGCTTCAATGGCTGAAGCGATCCGGCGTGCCGCGCGGCGTGCTGACCAATCTTCATGTCGATCTCGACTACGCGACGCTGAAGGCCGAGTTGCCGGCCGGCGTCGAGCCCGCCTATGACGGGATGGCGCTGG
Source organism: Parvibaculum sp. (assembly GCF_040882025.1). GTDB lineage: Bacteria > Pseudomonadota > Alphaproteobacteria > Parvibaculales > Parvibaculaceae > Parvibaculum. The sequence goes on from NZ_JBBECC010000197.1 coordinate 9,325, forward strand.
CGTTCGAGTTCTGAACGCGAAACGGCGCGGAAACCGAAGCTTCCACGCCGTTGTTCGAGCGACAGGTTCGCCAGCGACTATCAGTTCTTCGCGCCCCTGGTGTTTTCGCGGAGGATGTCGCCCGTCGCCGGGTCGACCACCAGCTCGACATGTTTTCCGGCGCTGTTGCGCGCCCTGTAGGTTGCGTGGCCGGTCAAGCCGATGGCGTCGGTTTCGGCCAGCTCGATGTCGGTGTAGCCACGCTGCGTCAGCAGGATGGCCGGATCGGTGCCGGGACTGCCCAGGGAACCGGTCGTCTCGGGGCTGCCTGTCATATCCATGGCCGTCCCGGCGGCACCGGTTGTGCCGATGGTTCCGGCAGCGCTGCCAGCGCCGACCGTGCCTTCGGTGCCGGCGGCACCCGTTCCGACGGCGCCGTCGTCATCCGCGCCGATCGTGCCGGTCGCCTGGGCGGCACTTTCACCACCCATGGTCCCGTCGATACCGATATTGCCGGTTCCCTGTGCGACGATTGTTTCGCCAGGTGCGGCGGGATCTGCCGCCAGAGCGGGAGAGGCCAGCAGGGCGATGCTTGCCGTGCCGGCGAGGAGTGTTTTCGTGAATCGGGTCATTGTGCTTCGTACCTCCGATCATAGGCCCCATCGCCCCGTTGAACCGGCCGCGCTGCGCTAATTCGCCAGTATCGGCGTCTCGGACAGCACGGCGCCGGTGCGAATGTCGACGACAACCTCGACCGGCCGTCCGTTCGGATCGATTGCGGTGTAGACCGCTTCGCCTTCCGTCGCCGCAGCGCGTTCCCGCGGCTCGACATCCGTGTATCCCTTGCCGGTGAGCGTGGCGGTCGGATCGAGATCGGGAATTGGCGTTCCGTGCGGCGGTACCGTGCCGCGTTCGGGAGGCTCAGGCGGCATCACATCGCGGACCGGCGGCTGCGGCGCCTCCTCCTCATCGAGCGGCGGCATCGTCTGTTCGAGCGGCTGCGTGTCGAAATCAGCCTGGGCGTACCGGCCGGTGCCGGGGTCGAGCGCGACGGAAGATGCCGTCATCAAGGCGAAAGCAACCGCGCTCACGTGAAGCATGTCGAGGAGCCGTGTCATCCGTTCCTCCTGTTTGTTTTCTGCCTCCCCGATCCGTTTTCCGGTGAATAAAAACGCGGACCGCATGCTGGTTGCGACACGCGGCCCGCGCACTCACTAAAGCTTTTCAAACGGATGAACGCGGCTTAGTCGGCCGGCTCCTCCGCAAGCACGCTGCCGCTCTCGGTGTCGAGCGTCACCATGACGGCTTCGCCGTCGAGATTGGTGGCGGTGAAGGACTGCTGGCCTTCGGCCTCGGCATCGCCTTCCGCTTCGAT
>NZ_JBBECC010000198.1:0-6148 GCF_040882025.1 Parvibaculum sp.
GCCCGACGCCGGCAAGGCGCAGGCGCATTTGACGCTCGGCTCCGACCTCGACGACTGGGTACGCTTCTGCTGCACGCTGGCGCGCCCCAAGGGCACCGTGACCTTCATTCATCGCGCCGATGCGTTGGCCGACCTTCTGGCCGTCATGACCGGCCATCTCGGCGGCATAGAGGTTTTTCCGCTCTGGCCGGCCTCCGGCAAATCCGCCTCGCGCATCATTGTGCGGGGCCAGCGCGATTCCAGGGCGCCGCTGGTCATCCGTCCGGGGCTGGTGCTGCATGGCCGCGACGGCCGCTTCACCGACCGGGCCGAAGCGATCCTGCGCGGCGGCGAGGCGCTGCGGCTCGACCAGCCGGGATGACGCGGGTCGTGCCTTGCTGTCGCCGCAAAGAGTTCCTATCTGGAATTTCATGAAAAATCTCATAGCGCCGTTTCTTCCTGCTCCCCTTCGCAAACATATTGCCCCCGATTGGACGCCGCGGCCGGTCGTGGCGGTGGTGCGGCTTTCGGGCATCATCGGCCCGACCCAACCGTTGCGCGGCGGACTGAACCTTGCCGCCGTCGCGCCGGCGCTCGAAGCGGCCTTTTCGATGAAGCACGCACGGGCCGTGGCCCTGATCGTCAATTCGCCGGGCGGATCGCCGGTGCAATCTTCGCTGATTTACAAGCGTATCCGCGCGCTGGCCGAAGAGAAGAGCCTGCCGGTTTATGCCTTCGCCGAGGATGTGGCGGCCTCGGGCGGCTACATGATCGCCTGCGCGGCCGACGAGATCTACGCCGATGAGAGCTCCGTCATCGGTTCGATCGGCGTCGTTTCGGCAGGCTTCGGCTTCACCGGCCTGATCGAAAAGCTTGGCGTCGAACGCCGCGTGCACACATCGGGCGAGAGCAAGGCAATGCTCGATCCCTTCCAGCCCGAAAAACCCGATGAGGTCGCGCGCCTCGAAGCGCTGCAACAGGAGGTGCACGAGAATTTCAAATCGCTGGTGCGGAAGGCCCGCGGCGAGCGGCTGAAGGCCGACGACCCCGCAATTTTCTCGGGCGAGTTCTGGGCAGGCAGCGGCGCGCTGGCACGTGGCCTGATCGACGGTCTGGCCGATCTGCGCTCCCACATGCGCGGCCTCTATGGCGACAAGGTGAAGCTGCGGCTGGTGGTGCAGCGGGCCCCCTGGTGGCGGCCCGGCAGCGGCATATCGAGCAGGCTTTGGCCCTCTTTTCCGGCCATCGGCGGCGGATTTGCCGCTGAAATGGGGGCGGGACTGGCCGACGGACTGATTGCCGCGGCCGAGAAGCGTTCCCTTTGGAGCCGTTTTGGCCTTTAATACGGAAAGCCGGGGCCGTTCCCCGGCGGATTCGAGAGGGTCGGTCCCATGACCAAGATCGTTTTCGCGGCCGTTTTCATTCTGGCTTTTTATGCCGCGTACAAGGCGCTTCAGCGCTCGGTCGAGCGGCAACGGGAAGCCTTCGCCCGCGCGCAACCGCGCGCCCGCGTCGAGCCGCGCGATCTCGGCACGCTACGCGACCGGGGCGACGGTACCTATGTGCCGGACCACAGCCGCCGCGACATCTGATTTTCGAGTGATTCCCTGAGCTTGACTGCCGGTCGCGAACGGGCGGCGGGCCGTCCGTTTGCTTGACCCTCCGGGGAGGCGCGGCTACCTTGCGCGCGCCTTTGAGCGGCGGCGCCCGCCACCCGCAACGGGCGCGAGGCGCGACACGCGGACCAGGCCAAAATGACGGCGAAGCCCGACCATTCCTTTCAGTCCCTGATCCTGAAACTGCAGGCCTATTGGGCGCGGCAGGGCTGCGTGATCCTGCAGCCCTACGACATGTCGATGGGCGCGGGCACGTTTCATCCGGCGACGACCTTGCGCGCGCTGGGCCCCAAGCCCTGGAAGGCGGCCTATGTGCAGCCGTCACGCCGCCCGACCGACGGTCGCTACGGCGAGAACCCCAATCGCTTCCAGCACTACTATCAGTTTCAGGTGATCCTGAAGCCGAACCCCGAAAATCTGCAGGAGCTTTATCTCGAAAGCCTGGCGGAGCTCGGCGTCGATGTGAAGAACCACGACATCCGCTTCGTCGAGGACGACTGGGAAAGCCCGACGCTGGGCGCCTGGGGCCTCGGCTGGGAAGTCTGGTGCGACGGCATGGAAGTATCGCAGTTCACCTACTTCCAGCAGGTCGGCGGCTTCGACTGCAATCCGGTATCGGGCGAGCTGACCTACGGCCTCGAACGCCTCGCCATGTACATTCAGGGCGTCGACAACGGCTACGAGCTCGACTTCAACGGTGCCAGGGGCGCCGACCGCGTCAGCTATGGCGACGTCTTCCATCAGGCCGAAGTCGAGTTCTCGGCGTATAACTTCGAGGCGGCGAACACCGAAATGCTGTTCCGCCATTTCGAGGACGCGGAAAAGGAATGCGCGGCGCTTCTGGATCGCGACCAGCCGCTGCCGCTGCCGGCCTATGACCAGGTCATCAAGGCGAGCCACAACTTCAACCTGCTTGATGCGCGCGGCGTCATCTCGGTCACCGAACGGCAGGCCTATATCGGCCGTGTCCGCACGCTGTCGAAAGCCTGCGCCGAAGCCTGGTTGAAGACGCCGGCAGGAGGCGGGGTGTGAGCGAACTCCTTCTCGAACTTTTCTCCGAGGAAATTCCGGCGCGGATGCAGAAACGTGCGAGCGACGATCTCGTGCGCCTCATCACCGACGCGCTGAAGGAAGCGGGCGTGGAGGGCAGGAATGCGCGCGCCTATGCGACGCCGCGCCGGCTGACGCTCGTTATCGACGGACTGCCGGACAAGACGCCGGATGTGAAGGAAGAGCGCAAAGGTCCCAAAGTCGGCGCGCCGCAACAGGCGATCGACGGCTTTCTTCGTGCGACCGGCCTCACGTCCATCGATCAGGCGACGGTGCAGGAAGACAAGAAGGGTGCTTTCTACGTCGCGGTGACGGAAAAGAAGGGTGGGGCGACGGTGGATGTCATCGCCGAAATCGTGCCCGCCGTCATCCGCGCCTTCCCCTGGCCGAAATCGATGCGTTGGGGATCGGGAAGCTTGCGCTGGGTACGCCCGCTGCATTCGATCCTCTGCATTCTTGGCGGCAAGACGATTTCATTCGAGATCGACGGCATCAAATCCGGCAACGCGACACGCGGCCACCGCTTCATGTCGCCTGATGCTTTCACGGTGAAGGACTTCGCCGGCTACGAGATGAAGCTCAACGAGGCGAAGGTTGTTCTCGATGCGGGCAAGCGCGCGCATTTCATTCACGATGCCGCGAAGGCGCTGGCCGAAGCCGAAGGGTTTGTTCTCGTTGAGGACGAAACGCTGCTCGCCGAAGTCGCCGGTCTCGTCGAATGGCCGGTGCCGCTGATGGGCAAGATCGACGACGAATTCATGTCGGTGCCGCAAGAGGTGTTGACGAGCACCATGCGCGCCAACCAGAAATATTTCGCTTGTGTCGACAAGCAGGGAAATCTCGCGCCGCGCTTTATCGTCATTGCCAATCTCGAAGCGGAAGACGGCGGCAAGGCCATCGTCAACGGCAACGAACGCGTGCTGCGCGCCCGCTTCGCCGATGCGCGCTTCCTCTGGGACCAGGACCGCAAGCAGACGCTGGAAAGCCGTTTGCCGAAACTGGAAGAAGTCGTCTTCCACGCGAAGCTCGGCACCGTACGCCAAAAGGCCGAGCGGATCGCGGACCTGGCGCGTGAAATGGCGGCACTCGTGCCGGGTGTCGATCCGAACAAGGCGGAACTTGCCGGCCGTCTCGCCAAAGCCGATCTCACCTCCGGCATGGTCGGCGAGTTTCCGGAGTTGCAGGGTCTGATGGGCGCCTATTACGCACGCAATGACGGGTTTGGAAACGAGGTCGCACAGGCGATTGCCGAGCACTATGCGCCGCTTGGCCCGACAGACGCCGTGCCAGCGACGCCGCTCGGCAAGATAGTCGCGCTGGCCGACAAGATCGATACGCTGGTCGGATTCTGGGTGATCGATGAAAAGCCGACCGGGTCGAAAGACCCGTTTGCGCTTCGCCGGGCTGCGCTGGGCGTCGTTCGTATCTTGCTCGAGAGCAATATTCGGATCAATTTGCTGTCGCTCACGGGCGTCAAGGGTCACGGGCTCCTTTTCTTCTTCGCCGATCGCCTGAAAGTCTATTTGCGCGACCGCGGCGCGCGGCACGATCTGGTCGACGCCGTCTTTGCGTTGAATGAGATGGGTCAGGCGCAGGACGATGTTGTGCTGATCGTCAAGCGCGTAGAGGCGCTGTCGGATTTCCTTGGCACCGACGACGGGAAAAACCTGTTGGCCGGTTACAAGCGCGCCAACAACATCCTCAATATCGAGGAAAAGAAGGACACGGCGACCTATGGCGGCCTGCCCGATCCGGCACTTTTCGCGCAGGATGAGGAGCGCGCGCTGTTCGACCGCATCGAGGAAGCCCGCGCCGAGGCGACGCATGCGATTGCCCGTGAGGATTTTGCCGTCGCCATGTCGGCGCTTGCGAAACTCCGCGCGCCGGTCGACGCCTTTTTCGACAAGGTGACGGTGAATGCCGACGATGCGAAGCTTCGCATCAATCGTCTGAAGCTTCTGGCGCAGATACGTGCGGCCTTGCACGAGGTTGCGGATTTTTCGAAGGTCGAGGGCTAGACTCCCGGCAAAGCCAACCAAAGGCGAGTGCGATGACGGACAAGAAGTGGGTCTATTCCTTCGGCGACGGCAAGGCGGAGGGGGGTGCCTCCTTGCGCGACCTGCTGGGCGGCAAGGGCGCCAATCTGGCCGAGATGTCGAATATCGGCCTGCCGGTTCCGCCGGGCTTCACCATCACCACCGAAGTCTGCACCGCTTTCTACGAAAACGACCGCGCCTTTCCCGGCGGCCTGAAGGAACAGGCCGAAACCGCACTTGCCGAAGTCGGCCGCGCCGTGGGCGCGACATTCGGCGACGCGAAAAATCCGCTGCTTGTGTCGGTGCGCTCCGGTGCCCGCGCCTCGATGCCGGGCATGATGGACACGGTGCTCAATCTCGGCCTCAACGACGAAACGGCGGCAGGCCTTGCCGCACGTTCGGGCGACGAACGCTTTGCCTATGACAGCTATCGCCGCTTCATTGCGATGTATTCCGATGTGGTGCTGGGCGTCGAGCATCACAATTTCGAGGAAATACTGGAATACTTCAAGGAAGAGCAGGAGTTCAGTCTCGACACGGAGCTTTCGGCCGATGACTGGAAGGGCATCGTCACGCTCTTCAAGGCGCGCGTCGAACAGGAACTCGGACGGTCCTTCCCGCAGGACGTCAACGAGCAGCTCTGGGGCGCGATCTCGGCGGTTTTCGGCTCGTGGCGCAACCGCCGCGCCGAAACCTATCGCCGCCTGCACAACATTCCCGAAAGCTGGGGTACGGCGGTCAACATCCAGGCGATGGTCTTCGGCAATATGGGCGAGACGTCGGCGACGGGTGTCGCCTTCACGCGCAATCCCTCGACCGGCGAGAAGGACTACTACGGCGAGTTTCTCGTCAACGCGCAGGGCGAAGATGTCGTCGCCGGTATCCGTACCCCGCAAAGCCTGACGAAAGAGGCGCGCGCGGCGGCGAAGGACAAGAAGCCGTCGATGGAAGAGATAATGCCCGAGGCCTTTGCCGAGCTTGCGGCCGTCTTCGACCGGCTCGAGAAGCATTATGCCGACATGCAGGATGTCGAGTTCACGGTGCAGGATGGCAAGCTCTGGATGTTGCAGACCCGCGCCGGCAAGCGCACGGCGAAGGCAGCGCTGAAGATCGCCGTCGAAATGGTGAGCGAGGGGCTGATCGACGAGAAGACGGCGATCGCGCGCGTCGATCCGGCTTCGCTCGATCAGTTGCTCCATCCGACGCTCGATCCCGATGCACCGCGCGATGTGCTGGCGACGGGGCTCCCGGCGTCGCCCGGCGCGGCCTCGGGTGAGGTCGTATTCAATTCCGAGGAAGCGGCTTCGCTGCGTCAGGCCGGCCGGAACGTCGTTCTGGTGCGCATCGAGACCAGCCCCGAAGACATCAACGGCATGCATTCGGCCGTTGCTATCCTGACGACGCGCGGCGGTATGACGAGCCATGCGGCGGTGGTCGCGCGCGGCATGGGCCGGCCTTGCGTTTCGG
>NZ_JBBECC010000198.1:6248-10674 GCF_040882025.1 Parvibaculum sp.
ATGACGAGCCATGCGGCGGTGGTCGCGCGCGGCATGGGCCGGCCTTGCGTTTCGGGCGCCGGCACGATCCGCATCGACTACAAGGCCGAAACCTTCACAGCCTCGGGCGTTACCGTGAAGAAGGGCGACGTCATCACGGTCGACGGCACGACCGGGCAGATACTCAAGGGTGAAATCCCGACGCTGCAGCCTGAGCTCTCCGGCGACTTCGCGACGCTGATGGACTGGGCCGACAGGCATCGCCGCATGGAAGTGCGCACCAATGCCGAAACGCCGCACGACGCCGAGACGGCGCGCAAATTCGGCGCCGAAGGCATCGGCCTGTGCCGCACCGAACACATGTTCTTCGACGAGGACCGCATCGTCGCCGTGCGTCAGATGATTCTCGCCGACGATGCGAAAGGCCGCCGCGCGCCGCTCGAAAAAATATTGCCGATGCAGCGCGACGACTTCCGGCAATTGTTCGAGATCATGCATGGCCTGCCCGTGACCATCCGTCTGCTCGATCCGCCGCTGCATGAATTCCTGCCGAAGGGCGAAGCCGAAATCGCGCAGGTGGCGGCCGACACCGGCATGCCGGCCGACAAGCTGGTGCGCCGTCTCGCCGAGCTTGCTGAAAGCAATCCCATGCTCGGCCACCGCGGCTGCCGCCTCGGCATTTCATACCCTGAGATTTACGAGATGCAGGCGCGCGCCATTTTCGAAGGCGCGCTTCTGGCGGCGAAGGAGACGGGCGCTGCGGTCATTCCCGAAATCATGGTGCCGCTCGTTTCCATGAAAACCGAACTCGACTTCCTGAAGGCGCGGATCGTCGCCGTGGCGGCCGAGGTCGAAAAGGAACAGGGCGTTAACCTCCGCTACCACGTCGGCACCATGATCGAGCTGCCGCGCGCCGCGCTGATGGCGCGCGAAATCGCCGAATCCGCCGAATTCTTCTCTTTCGGCACCAACGATCTGACGCAGACGACCTATGGCATCAGCCGCGACGACGCGGCCCAGTTCATGAACGACTATCTGGGCAAGAAAATCCTGATGCAGGATCCTTTTGTCTCATTGGACCGCGAAGGTGTCGGCGAGCTTGTCCGCATCGCGGCGGAGCGAGGCAGAGCGACACGGTCCGATATCAAGCTCGGTATTTGCGGCGAGCACGGCGGCGATCCGGCTTCCATCGGCTTTTGCGAGGAAGTGGGGCTCACCTACGTCTCCTGCTCACCCTACCGGGTGCCGATCGCCCGCCTTGCCGCCGCACAGGCGGCACTGAAATCCGGGCCCGCAGCCGGCGCCGAAGGCAGCACGGCCTGACAGTTCCGTAAGCGGACGGTCCCGTTTCGGGATTTGATCGTATACAGACGATTAACGTTTGTGACGAAATTGCAACATTTTTGTTAACGGTTTGAGTCGCACCGAAATGTGTGACTTAACCGTAATTATGGAATCGGACGGTGGGCAATCCCGGTACCGATGCAATTTGTCACACACGAAAACCCCAATACCGACAATGACATAGATGTTTCCGCTAACGGTGTGGCAACTATGACATTGTGAGCCCCGAATCGCCGTGTTAACTCCCGTCGGCTGACGAGAGCGTAAAAAATTGCCCAGATGTCGAACCGGCATCGGGCTCTGGCACGTATAGCGGTACTGTCCGTGGATCTTGCAAGGGTCCCGAAAGGGAACCGGACCGAAGCCCCCGAAGAGGGGCGCAGTCCCAGGATCTGAATGAACAACAAAGCGACGGATTAGAGAACGATGCGTAGATTGTTTGACTGGCTCGATTTGGGCCACATCTTCTCCGGGGCTGCATATGCGGCTTTCGGCGTTGTGTGCCTCGGCGCCATTTCCGCGACCGTGCTGAACGCGATGACGACGCCCACACCGGTGGTTGCCGCTCGTGCCGACGACGCGCCGATGATGGCTTTCGCGCCGGTTCATGGCCGCGATCTCGCCGGCGCCTTCAGCGGCGACGTGCTTTCCCTCGATGCCGAGTTCCAGCAGGCCAGCCTGATTCTGCCGGCGAGCGGACAGCCGATGGATGTCGATACGCCGCTGTTGCAGGTGAAGGCGCGTATGCTCGAAGAGGAGCGCCGCTGCCTCGCCGTGGGCATTTATTTCGAGGCACGCGGCGAATCCGCGCGCGGCCAGATCGCGGTCGCTCGCGTGATTCTCAACCGTGTTGGCTCGAAAAACTATCCGAACACGATTTGCGGCGTCGTCTATCAGGGCGCGAGCCGCAGCACGGGCTGTCAGTTCTCGTTCACCTGCGATCGCACGCTCAACAAGGTGCCGAACGAACGTCGCGCCTGGGCCAAGTCGATGCGCACGGCGGAATTCGTGACAATGGGCCGCCTCGACGACACGGATGTCGGCCCAGCGATGTTCTACCATGCCGACTATGTGCAGCCCTATTGGGCGGCGAGCATGGTGGAGGTGGCGAAAATCGGCCGTCACATCTTCTACAGCAAGCCGGACCGCGAGAAGCGCTCGTAAGGCTCAGCCCTTCGCTGCAGCTTCCATTTCCTTGAGCAGCGGCGCCAGCGGTCCCGAATTGGCGATCTGGTCGCGCACGAGTTCCGGCGCGTTGCCCGCCATCTTGTCGAGTTCCACCAGTTCCGGCGGCACATACCAGTGCAGCTTGTCCGAGCCATAGGCTTCCCACACCACCTTGGCGACCTCGACCGGCGGAATGGCGCGGAACATGCCGTCCTTCGGCGCATTGGCGACCGCTTCGGGCGGCAGGATCGGCGTGTCGATCAATCCCGGCAAAACGTCCGCGGCGCGTACGCCGATCAGCCGGAACTCGATCGAGAGCGCTTCGGTGAGTCCCTTCACCGCGTGCTTCGTCGCCGAATAAACGGCGATGCCCGGCATGCCATAGGTGGCGGAGGACGAAGAGGTGGTGAAGCAGAGCGAATTCTTCGTCGCCTTCAGTAGCGGCAGCGCCGCATAGATCCCGTTCAGCACGCCGACGAAATTCACATTCACGACGGCCATGATGTCTTCGAACGGCATCTGTTCGAAGAGCCCGCCCTTGCCGATGCCGGCATTGTTGAAGAGGAGGTCGAGCTTGCCGCCCGTCGCCTCGCCGAACTCGGCGACGGCTGTGTCATAGGCCGCCTTGTCGGTAACGTCGAGTTTGCGCACGAAACAGTTGTCGGGGCCGAGTTCCTTTTCAAGCGCCGCAAGGCCGACGCCGTTGACGTCGAAGCAACCGACAAACCAGCTCTTCGCATGAAAAAGCCGCGCCGTCTCAAGCCCCATGCCCGAGGCAGCGCCTGTGATGAAAATGCTCTGCCGCCCGTTCGCCTGTCCCATGATCGTCTCCCCCGGTTTTATGTCTGGATTTTATGGACCGTAGTCCACTTCTTCCATCCGGGAAAGCGGGATCAGGATGCCGTAAGGGAGTCGAAGTCGAGGCCCACATCGAGGCAGGGCGCAGAGTGGGTGATCCAGCCGCAGGAGATGAGGTCGACGCCGCTGGCAGCGATGGCGGGCGCCGTCTCGGCTGTGATGCGGCCCGAGGCTTCCGCGATGGCCCGTCCGCCGATGCGGCGCACGGCCTCGGTGAGCATTTCGGGCATCATGTTGTCGAGCAGCACCGCATCGACGCCCGCGACGAGCGCCTGGTCGAGCTGGTCGAGCGTGTCGACCTCGACCTCGATCTTGACCATGTGCCCGCTGGCGGCCTTTGCGCGGGCAATCGCGGCTTCGATGCCGCCGGACATGGCGATGTGGTTGTCCTTGATGAGCACGGCATCGTCGAGACCGAAGCGGTGGTTCATGCCGCCGCCGGCGCGCACGGCGTATTTCTCGAATACGCGCAGGCCCGGCGTCGTCTTCCGCGTGCAGCAGACATGCGCCTTCGTGCCTTCGATGGCGCGGGCGATCTCGCGTGTGGAAGTCGCGATGCCGGACATATGGCCGAGAAAATTGAGCGCGACGCGCTCGCCCGTGAGAATGCCGCGCGCCGGTCCCTCGATGGCGGCGATGGTGTCGCCGGGCTCCACATCCGAGCCGTCGCCTTTCATCACCGCAACTTTCAGCAGGGGTTCGACAAGCCGGAAGGCCATGCGCGCGCAATCGAGTCCCGCCACGCGGCCGGGCTGGCGCGCATTGATGAGCACGCGTGCCTTGGCCTCTGCCGGCACGGTCGCCTGCGTGGTGATGTCGCCCGCGCGGCCGAGATCCTCCACCAGCGCCGCGCGCACCGCAGGCTCGATCATCAGCGCGGGCAGTGGCGTCAGGTGAAGCGTCATAGACAAGCCTGCGCGTCGGCGGCGGCTGCGGCCGGTGCTTCGGCGATGGCGGCTTCGGCGATCCGCGCCGCTTCCTTCAGCGTGATGAAGGTGCGATGCCGCCAGGGCGCGCGCGCGGCGGCGAAATCGCTCCGGTAATGGCCGCCGCGGCTTTCCTCACGCGCGTAAGCTGC
>NZ_JBBECC010000199.1:0-10323 GCF_040882025.1 Parvibaculum sp.
GTCCCGGGCGCCGAATAGCAGGTAGCTCGTTCTGCCTGCAGCAATACGTGCGCGAACCGGCGGGCGGGGAGCCCGCCGGTTCGCCCATGTCAGCATCGCTTGAGATCGTGTTCCCGGTTCTGGCCCGACAGGAAGAAGTTCAGCCAGTTTTGCAGTTCGGTCTCGGAGCGTTCCCCGGAATTGCGATTTACATTTTCGTCACGAATCAAACGCCAGATCTCGCCCTCACGCCGCAGCTCGATGCTCCGCGTCGCTTGTGCGTGAGCGTTGCACCACACGGCCCGAAGACTCTCCGTATTCTCAATTGTGATTTCCCAGGGAATCCGGGCATCGAAGCGAAGCGACGGATCCTTGACTATCGTGAAGTGGTTGCGCTCGCCAAGCGCGGCAAGCAGCGGTGGCAGAAGTGACAGTGGCATCAGGTAGGCCCGATCGCCGCGCCAGTGAGAACGCCATGACGGAACGCGTCGCGGGAAAACTATCGAAGAGGGTGCCTCGCAGTTTCCCGCACACTCTTCAGCTACGCGTATTGCGGTGCGCATCGGTTCGGTTTTGCTCAGGGCAAATACCCATTGACGATAGCGATTGTCGGCAGCCGTAGCCGCCGCCGGAATTTTCGACTGCAGAAATCTCATCAACCGGTCCGTGCCACCGAAAAGTGCCGTCGCTATCAGCGACAGAGAACCGGTGAGCACAATCGTGTCGTCTCGAATGTCGGTCAGGGAGGCGGAAATGAGCGGCCTTCTTGTCACGTGTCGACCTGGAACCTGTTGTGATGAAATTGCAACATGCGATCTGGCGAGAACGGTGAGTCTGCGGATTTCCCGGCAATAGCAGCGACGAAAATGTGGCGCCCGCCTCCTCGCGGATGCGGGCGCCGTCTTCCACCGCGAAGCTTGAACGCCCGTTGCCGGACTCCCGGGTTGAGGGATGCTGCATCTGGATCGAGGAAGACCTCTTGATCGGAATGACAGCTGGGAATCCGCCTTCGGAACATCGCCGCGCGACGGAAGTGCAATTTGAGCCACGTTGCCGCGACGAGTGTTGGAAGTCCATCGGTATTACAAAGAATTACACTCACACAGGCACCCGGAAATGATTGAGAAGATTTGCCTTTCTATTTCAGACGTTCGTATACGGACAAAAAGACAGCGGGCTCGTCACATCAAACATATCGCCACATTTCTCTACATCGTCTTGTTCGACGATTTTGCTACGCAGGTTCACACGGGAGGAAGACATGACAAGACGGTCTGTAGTGGCACTTTTTGCGATCTCGCTTCTCGCGGGTTGCAGCTCCGACACAGGCGCCCCGACCTTGATTTCCGGAGGTTCCCCGTCAGGGGCATCTTCCACACTTGGGGGTATGCAGGCGGGGGTGACCGGCGACGGTGGCGCAGCCGAGGAGTTTCTCGGTGTCGATGTCCTTACACCGCTTATTGGGGACGGTGGGCTGATTGGCGGAGCCTTGGGTGGCGGTTCGGACGGCGCGCTGGCTGGTAACGCGCCGGAGGGTGGTCTTTTGTCCCCGGAGGCCGCGGATCCAATGATTTCCGCACTAGCGGAGATCGAGTCTCAGGCTCCGCCGCTTGGTGTTTCTGGCCAGGGCGGTCTCGGCGAAGACCTGTTCGGTCACGATATCACGGGCATGCTGGTTGGCACGGAAGGCGGGCTCATCCCTAGTCTTCTGACGGGCGGCAGTGAAGGTCAGTTGGGAGACATAGCGCCGGCGGACGGCGCGCCACTCGCGCCCGCCGGCGATCTGCTGGCCGGCGTCATCACGGGTGCGCAGGCGCAACCGAATGACGGAAACCTGAACGCGCTTGAGCCGATCGTCGGCCCGCTCGTCCTCGGTCTTCTCGGTGCTGGAGGAGAGGGGGAAAGCCCGCTTCCGGTAGATGTGCCGATCCCGGACCTTCCACTCGACCAGCTCCAGCCGATCTCGGGTCCCGCTTCGGTTGCCGCCGCCGAGTTGCTGGCGACGCCACTGCTGCCCAACGGCACGACAGCATATGACGTAGCGTTTCCGCTTGTGTTCGGATCGGTTGCCGGCGTCGCGGACAACACGCTGCCGCTTGAGACGATTGTCGACACGACCCTCGGCGTAGTGCCGTAGCGAGCCGACACGGGGAACGGGGCGTTCGAAGGGGATGACGGAGGGTTTGGAGCTATGAGATTTCGCTTTTTTTGTTCACTGATTTCCTTTGCCGCCTTGCTGGGCATACAGGTGTCTGCCCACGCAGAGGAGATGCGTTTGGGTGATGTCAGTGTCACTATTGATACGACCGCGTCAGTTTCGGTAAGCATGCGCGTGTCCGAACAGGGCTGTGAATTCATCTCCGTCTACAATGGCGGCTGCGTTGGCCCTGGCGGCACGGACTATGACGTGAACGCCGACGACGGCAACGTCAATGTGGAGCGGGGTGAATTCATATCCGCGCCGGTCAAGATGATATCCGAGGCGGATGCCCGATGGGAAAATCTGGGTTTCTTCGCTCGCGTCAGGGCGTTTTACGATTATGTCGGCGACCAGGTTCTCGGCACCGGCGGCGGCAAGTATGGTCCCATACTGGCCGGTGGAGGCCAGCGGCGTCAGCTCGAGGACGAATTCCGGGGCGACGACGCGCACAACCTTCAAGCTCGGTCATTCGACCTGCTCGATGCCTTTGCCTACGGCAACTTCACCGTGGCCGACATGCCTCTGACCGTGCGTCTCGGTCGGCAAGCGGTCAATTGGGGCGAAAGTCTTTTTATCCCGGGTGGTGTATCGGCCTATCTGCCGCTCGACGTGTCGGCGTTGGTGCGGCCTGGCGTTGAATTGAAGGAGATCTTCCTACCTCAGAATTCGATCTTTGCGAGTATAGGCCTGCCGGCCAATCTCTCATTTGAAGCGCAATACGTGTTCGAATGGGAGGAGTCGGTTCTGCCGGCATGCGGGAGCTTCTTTTCGCCGAGCGACGCGGCGTCGGCGGGCTGCCGATACGCCTTGTCAGGTGGTGAAGTCTATAATCTGGGTGGCGGCCAGAGCTACGCTCCGACGACCTTTATTCCCCGCGGGCCCGACGAAAGAGGGCGCGACTCCGGCGAGTATGGTTTTGCGCTGCGCTACTACGCCGATTGGCTCAATCAGGGCACGGAGCTGTCCGGGTATTTCACCAACTTCCACAGCAAGCTTCCGATCGGCACAACCACGGCGTCGGTGCCCACCGCGACGACGCCCGTTCTGCAAGCCGTCTGCAATCCCGCAGTCCCCGGCTCATTGTCGGGTCCTGGCTGCACCAGCGCCGTTCCGGGCCTCACTGACGATGCCGGCCGTCCGGTTTCCTTCGGACAGGCCGTCTTTGCCGACGCTGCCGGCGACAACAAAAGCCTCATCGTCCAGTTCGTCGAGGACATAAAGATGTTCGGCACGAGCTTCAACACGACGATTCCGATCATCGGCGACGCGACGGCGCTTTCCGGCGAACTTGCCTACTTTCCGGACATGCCCTTCCAGCTCGACACGAGCGAAATCCAGGGTGCCGATATCGAAAACTTCGGCTACACGCCGGGACCGGGCGAACCGTCCTATTATGACGGGCCGCCGGTTGCGCCGGGGTCCGTCATCCCCGGTTATCGCTACACCAGCGCATTGCACGGTCAGCTTTACACGTTGAGCACGCTCACCCCGTCGGATCCGATCGTGGGCACGCTCGGCGGCAATCTGCTGATCCTGGTCGGCAATGTCGGCTTCCAGTACCTGCCGGACGCGAATGGCAATCGCTATGCCATTCCGCGCTCATCGGAGACGCATCACAATCCCGGCACGGCCGCGACCCTTGGCGACAACTGCGTCCGCCTTGGAACCTGTTCGCTCGATCCCATCTATGCCAGCTCCTTCTCCTGGGGCTATCGCCTCCTGGCACAGATGGACTACAACTCCGCCTTCGGCACACCGTTCACGTTGAGTCCTCAGATCGTCTGGAGTCATGATGTGAGCGGATATTCAGCGGGGCCCATAGGCCCGGGCTTCGTCGAGGGCAAAAAGGCGGTGACGCTCGGTGTCACGGCCGGCTACCTGGACTCATATCGCGTCACGCTCAACTACACGAACAACTTCGGCGCGAGGTACAGGAATGCCTCCTTCGACAAGGACTTCGTCAGCCTGACGGCGTCTTACTCGTTCTAGGCCGTTCCGCGAGAACCGGCCGACTCGACAAGCAACGAGTCGACCTTGCGAAATCCGGAACTGTCGCCTGGCGGCAGTTCCGGAACGCGATTCAGCCTCCCCATTTCTCCGACATTTCTGTCAGCTTCCCCGCATGGCCCCTTTGGGTCATGCGTCGGTTGGCATGCGCGGCCATCTTGTCGGCGTCTGTTGCTCTATCGAATTGTAGTGCCATCCAGGATGAAAAGATGTGGATCGTCCGACATGTTGCTGCTGGCACGATGGGCCTTCTCTTGGGCTCTTGTGACTACGATAGGTTCAGCGCTCGCCGCCGCGCATTTCTAGCGGGGAAGCCCCAATGGCGGCATGCCCGCTGGCATGGTCGTCGTCACCACGTTATCGGGTAGGCTAAACAATGCCGAGTCTTGGGGCCCCCGCACAAGATCGGTCAATTGCATTGAAAAGCTGCCATCTGGACCAGCGCCCTCGGCCTTCATGGGAATGCCGTCACCTGTCACCCAGACAAAAATTGTTGCCGTGTTCTGTGGCCGATCAATGCGATACTTGGTCGTCTGTTCGCCCTCGACCATTTCCTCGCCCAGCTCCTCGGCCTCGATTCCCTCGTCGTAAATCTCGCCGATGCCATAGTCATCGACATCCCCCGCGCCCATTTCCAGCGCCACGTTCATCTCAGGCATATACAGCAGAATTTTCTTTTCGCCGGGCAATAGCAGGGATACCTGCTGCATGCCTTGCATTGTCGTTTCCCAGCGTTCCTTGCCATGGTCGTAGTAGACATTGCCGCTTATTGTCATGCCCGCCGTCGTAACCACGCGCGTGGCGCTGTAGGCGGTCTCTGGCGGCGTCAGAGTTGTGGCGGACGTCTCGACCGATGCGAGCGATGTGATGAGAACGGCGATGACGATCGTCAGGATACGCATGAGAACAAGCTCCGTGAAAAGGAGAGCGAGCGTAACTCGTCCAAGCCCCACCTGCCACCCTGTACAGTCAAATGATTGCGGGGTTGGCCTCGCTGCTCCCGCGTGCCATGCTACGGTCACGCAAAATCAGCGTTCGGTGTGACATCTGCGCGGCGAACGTCCTTCGCTGCATTTCGTACCGCTTTCCCATTGCGTATCTCCAGATTTAAACGCGAAAGGAGCCAAAGATGGCCAAAGCGGCGCTTTTCCGAGCCAACAAACCAGTCTTCTTTGGATCTGTCGCGCTGATTTTCGCGGGGATTGTTTTTGCCGCTGCCTCGCCGACCGAGGCCGCCCTGGTGTTCGCCGACATTCAATCCTTCATTATCCACGAATTCGGCTGGTTCTATGTTGCCGCCGTCGCAACCTTTCTGGCTTTTGCTGTCGGCGTCGCAGCGAGTTCGATGGGTCAGATCAAACTCGGTCCCGACGACTCTGAGCCCGACTTCTCAACGCACTCGTGGTTCGCAATGCTGTTCAGCGCCGGTATGGGCATCGGCATCATGTTCTACGGTGTGGCCGAACCCGTGCTGCATTTTGCGGCGCCGCCGGTCGGCGAAGGTGGAACAATCGATGCCGCGCGCAGCGCACTGCAACTCTCTTTTTTTCATTGGGGTTTGCATGCCTGGGCGATTTACGCGGTGATGGGACTGGCGCTCGCCTATTTTTCTTTCCGTCAGGGACTGCCGCTAGCGCCGCGTTCCGCGCTCCATCCGATGATCGGCGATCGCATTTTCGGTTGGCCCGGTCATCTCGTCGATACATTCGCGGTTTTCGGCACCATGTTCGGTGTGGCGACTTCGCTCGGGCTTGGCGTTATGCAAGTGAACGCGGGCCTCACCTATCTTCTTGACATCGAAATGAGTGTGAGCACGCAACTCGTGCTGATCGCCGGAATCACGCTGCTGGCCACGGGTTCTGTCGTGTCCGGTCTTCATGCGGGTATTCGCCGTCTTTCCGAACTCAACCTTGCGCTCGCGCTTTTGTTGCTGCTCTTTGTATTGGTCGCGGGCCCGACGGTTTTTTTACTGCAAGCGACAGT
Organism: Parvibaculum sp.; assembly: GCF_040882025.1. GTDB lineage: Bacteria > Pseudomonadota > Alphaproteobacteria > Parvibaculales > Parvibaculaceae > Parvibaculum. The sequence continues at coordinate 6,170 of NZ_JBBECC010000199.1, forward strand.
TCAGAATACGGGCGCTTATCTGAGCGATATCGTCAGCCGCACCTTCACGCTCTACGCTTATCGGTCCAATGACTGGATTGGCGGCTGGACGTTGTTCTACTGGGGTTGGTGGATATCTTGGTCGCCCTTTGTCGGTATGTTCATCGCCCGAATCTCGCGTGGTCGTACGGTGCGCGAGTTTGTCGTTGGCGTGTTGCTGGTACCCTCTGGCTTTACATTTCTCTGGTTCACCGTATTCGGCAACACCGCTCTGTCGATGGAACTGGCGGGTACCGCGAATATGGTCGATGCCGTGCAGGCGGATGTAGCGGTGGCGCTGTTCCAGTTTCTCGAGCACCTGCCGTTCTCGACCATCACTACGATATTGGCGACGCTTTTGGTCATTACCTTCTTCGTTACATCGTCCGACAGCGGCAGCCTCGTCATCGACATCATTACATCGGGTGGTGATCCTGAGCCGCCGGTTTGGCAGCGCATATTCTGGGCCGTCACCGAAGGAGTGGTCGCGGCAATTCTTCTACTGGCAGGAGGGCTCGCCGCATTGCAGACGGGAGCGATCGCCAGTGGTTTCCCGCTTGCCGTGATTCTGCTGCTGGTCTGCTACGGTCTTTTCACAGCCTTCCGGCGCGAAACACTGCGCCATCGAAGCCTGCAATCGGTCGGGGCGGTTGGTGCGGCTCTTCCGGCGATGCCATGGCGTCAGCGTCTGGGCACTCTTCTGCAGCAGCCGACCCGCGCCCGCGCTCTGGCTTTCTTGCACGACACGGTTGCCCCAGCGCTGGAGGAGGTCGCGATGGAAATTCGAGCACGCGGTCTTGCCGCCAGTGTCGTCGCCTCGAATGAGGATGTCATGCTGACGGTTGCCCACGAAGGTGGCGACGACTTTCTCTATGGTGTGGAGCTTCGCGGTGTACCGATACCGAGCTTCGCAATGGCAATGCTGGAAGGTACCCGCGAAGGGCCGGACCGGACATGGCGTGCCGAAGTGGCATTACGTCATGGCGGCCAGCGGTACGACATCATGGGCTATCCGAAGGAGCAGGTGATTGCCGATCTGCTGGGTCAATACGAGCGCCATATGCACGACCTTCATCTGCATCGTCTCGGGTGATGCGCGGCGGGTGGCGCTCTTGTATAAGATTGCCCGTCGTCCATCAGAGCAAACACCCAGAGGCAAAATGAGCCTGTCGCTCTATACCTTGATCGAGAATTGTTTTCCGGAGGACCGGACGCGCCTGGCGCTGGAAGCACCGGGTCGCGGTCATGGACCGCGCGACTGGTCCTTCATGCGTTTGTCTACCTACGCGGCTCGCTACGCGTCGTTCCTTGGACAGCTGGGCTTGAAGCCCGGCGACCGCGTCGCGTTACAGGTGGAAAAGTCGCCTGAGTCCTTGGTTCTTTATCTTGCCTGCTTGCGCGGTGGCTTTGTATTCCTGCCCATGAACACCGCTTATCGCGTCGAGGAAGTCGACTATCTTGTCGGCGATGCCGAACCGGCCCTCATCGTCTGCGATCCCGCTTCCGAAGCAGCCATCGGCGATATCGCCACGCGTCGCGGCGTTCCCCATGTTCTGACGCTCGACGCTGAGGCCCGCGGCAGCTTCATCGATGCAGCTGCGGCGGCGACCAATGCCATTTCACCTGCTACGTGCAGTGCTGATGACCTCGCCGTCATTCTCTATACATCGGGGACCACGGGAAAGCCCAAAGGCGCCATGTTGACGCATGGAAATCTCGCCGCGAACGGCCTCGCCCTGCGCGACGCGTGGCATTTCACAGATGAGGATGTGCTGTTGCACGCCCTGCCGATTTTCCATGCGCATGGGCTTTTTGTTGCTTGCCATTGCGCCCTTCTCTCGGGCGCGAAAATGATCTGGCGACAGAAATTCGATCGAGCGGACGTAATTGATCATTTGCCGCGTGCTACAGTTTTCATGGGTGTGCCGACGTTTTATACTCGCCTTCTCGCAAGCGAGGATTTCAACGCGGCGTTGGTCAGCCACATGCGTCTTTTTACGTCAGGCTCGGCGCCGCTCTTGACGGAAACCTTTGACGAGTTTCAGGCTCGAACCGGGCATACGATTCTCGAGCGTTATGGCATGACCGAAACGGGCATGAACACGTCGAATCCTTATGACGGTGAACGTCGAGCGGGCACGGTCGGCTTCCCGCTTCCAGATGTCGAACTGCGTGTGGTGGGTGAGGAAGGCGATCCGTGTAGCAAGGGCGAAGTCGGGGGGCTTGAAGTGCGCGGTCCCAATGTCTTTGCAGGTTATTGGCGGCAACCAGAAAAGTCAGCTGAAGAATTCGCCGAAGGCGGCTGGTTCAAGACCGGCGACATAGCGATGATCGATGTCGACGGCTACGTGCATCTGGTGGGTCGCGCCAAGGACTTGATTATTTCAGGTGGCTTTAACGTCTATCCGAAGGAAATTGAGGAACTGGTAGACGACATGCCCGAGGTTCTGGAATCGGCTGTCATCGGCGTGCCGCACGTGGATTTCGGTGAGGCGGGACTGGCAGTGGTTGTTCTGCGCGAGGGCGCGAGTCTCGATGAAGCGACGCTGATCATTCGTCTGAAGGAGAAGATCGCCAATTACAAGATCCCGAAGCGAGTTTTCTTCGTGGAAAGCCTGCCCCGCAACACGATGGGCAAGGTCCAGAAAAATTTCTTGCGCGAGAACTTCAAGACGGCCTGCACCTGAGGCTCAGCTTTTGTCGCTATCACGCCGCTTCAAAATGGCCTTTCCCTCGCGCCGACGACGATCGGGGCCGGTGAATTCGGCCGAGCGGACGATGGCTCGCGGTCGCATTAACACCGTCTCGATGCGGGCGATCAATTGCTGTGCCGAGAAAGGCTTTGAGAGAATTTCGGTCACGCCGGCATCGCGCGCCGCGATAATGGCACTGCGCTCGCGTTGCGTCGTCACATAGATGACCGGAACAGTGCTGAGTTCATCTTCGTCATTGGTGCGAATGGCACGCACAACTGAGAGTCCGTCGAGCGGTGGCATCAGGTCATCCATGATTACGAGATTGACATTGCCGCGCATCAGCGCTGTTAGCGCATCCTCGCCGGATCGCGCGCTTGCGACATTGCGGACGCCGAGCCCCGAAAGAATGCTGCGCAGCAGGACGGCCATGTGCTGCGTGTCTTCGACAATCAGTACGCCAAGTTGCGAGTAGGCTTCAGGACTGACGGTCTTGGCATCCTGGGCCTTGTTGTCCTTCGCCATTTTGTCTCTCACATACTCACCCACCGCTGCCCGGCGCTGATCCCGACTATGGCCGAAACTCTTTATCGATTCGTTAGTAGGAACGATCGGAAATGGCCTTTTTGCGTTGCGTGCTGGCCATATCGCCGGACGGCTGGAGACAGGCGAACTGATCAACCATCATGCGGCTCAGCCCGTGATCCGTCTTTTCCCAGTGAAACGGCCTCGTTATAAGTTGCCATATTGCCTTGTAGGTCGCGATCGACACCAGAAGCCAGTAGGCCGGCATCGTGAGCGTCTGCAGGAAGAGCGGCGCGAGACCCCGCACGTGAACGGCTGCCATGCCGGCGGCGATCGCGGAGGAATAGCCGGAAACCAGAACAATCACATTGAATAGCGCGAGGGCGGTGCCGTGTTGAAAGCCCGCCGGCGTGCCGGCAAGGAAGAGTGCGAGGGCCATCGTCACATAAAACACCGGATGGAGCAGATTTGAGAGTGAAGACCCGCCTATGACAATCTGAAAGCCGATAAAGCCTCGGAGCCCCAATGCCCGATAGAGCTGCACGGGATGGCGCATCCGGACAAGATACGTTTGCATCCAACCCTTGGCCCAGCGGGAACGCTGACGAATCCAGTTGTTGAGGCGGCAATTGGCTTCTTCCTGCGTCGTCGAGCGTATAATACCGCAGCGATAGCCCATAACAGCGAAACGCTGGCCGAGATCGGCATCCTCCGTCACGTTATTGGGATCCCATGCGCCGACCTCGCGTAGTGCCTGGATGCGGAAATGCGTGGAGGTACCGCCCAGCGGAATCGGCATACCGAGGCGTACGAGCGTTGGCAGCATCAGGTCGAAAAACGCGGCATATTCGATTGCGAATTGCCGCGTCATCCAGTTCTCGTTCCAGTTGTAGTAATTGAGTTGTGCCTGTACACAGG
>NZ_JBBECC010000200.1:0-1672 GCF_040882025.1 Parvibaculum sp.
GCCGCGCAGCTCATCAAGACGCGCGATACCGCGGCGGCGACATCAGCCGCATCTCTTATGCCGTCTGCGGCAGCGGCCAATCGCTGGCTTTTCTATTCTCCGAACGGAGTGGCCCGTAGCGTGGCAGCGCTCTTCGACGAACTTAGCCGCTTCATGTCGACACGCGAGGTAGCGCAGGTCTGCGATGCGAGCCTGAATTTCTTCGGCACCTAGGCGGTGCGACGGAACAGCTCGTAAAGGGCGACGGCCGCGGCGTTGGAGACATTGAGACTCTTCATCGGCCCGGCGGCGGGCAGGCGGGCGAGCAGGTCGCAATGCTCGCGGGTGAGACGCCGGAGACCCGTCCCCTCGGCACCGAGCACCAGGGCAACGCGGGGCGAGAGATTGAGATCAGGGAGGGAGGCCTCGCCATCGCCGTCGAGGCCGATCACCTCGAAACCCAGTTCCTTCAATTCGTCGATGGCGCGGACGAGATTGGTGACGCGCGCGATGCGGACCTGTTCGAGGCCGCCCGAGGCCGCTTTGGCCAGCGCGCCGCCGAAGGGCGGGCTGTTGCGGTCTGTGGTGACGAGTGCCGTCGCCCCGAAAACGGCTGCGGACCGGAGAATCGCCCCGAAATTATGTGGATCCGTAACCTGATCCAGCACGACGACGCGGGTGGCACCCTCGCAGGCCTCGGTAACATCGCGTTCGGGAAGGGGTGAGGTGCGGAGCGCGAGGCCTTGGTGGACCGCCCCTGCAGGCAGCAAGGCCGCAACGTCATCATTGTCCATAATTTCCGGACGAAGATCAAAGGCGGTAGCGGGATTGATGCCTTGTCGTGTCAACTCCGCCTCGGCATTGCGCGTCAGGCAAAGACGTTCGGCCGCGCGGGCGGGATTATGCAAGGCAGCCAAAACCGCATGAAAACCATATAGATAGCTGTCATCACCCGGTCGGGTGCCTTTGCTGCCGCCATGGTTCCGGCCATATTTCGCTGGACGCGAGCCGCGCTGCGGGGGGCCGGACGGGCGGGAATGGGAGGGTTGCTTGCGTCTGCTCATGGAGGCGCTTATATTTCGAGCCTCGGGCTCATGCAAACGCCCCCGAACAGTACGCCTTGCCGCACGAAACGGCTGGAGGCGCGCTGCGGGGGTGTTCACGCTTTCGAGACCGGGATTTTAGTTGACACAGCGGCAGCAAACCTGAATAAAGCCGCGCGTGTCCCACGAGGCCGCTAAACCAGTCACATCCGCGAACTTATTGGGATTTCACAACATTTGACATCGGACACGGAGGGGTGCCCGAGTGGCTAAAGGGGACGGACTGTAAATCCGTTGGCTATGCCTACGTTGGTTCGAATCCAACCCCCTCCACCATCCAGCGCAGGCATCAAGACAGGCGAACAGTGCAGGGCCGTACGGACCCGGTCGGCGGGTGTAGCTCAATGGTAGAGCAACAGCCTTCCAAGCTGATGACGAGGGTTCGATTCCCTTCACCCGCTCCAGTCTCCGTGCAGCCGGTGCGGCGCCCCGCCGAGGCGAGATGCGGCCGAAGGCAGAGAGAAGTAGTTAAGAAGAGTTCGAGCGCGGCGCGCTGATCAAGTCCTAACCGATCAATTGAAGGTAGCTAACGTCCATGGCCAAAGAGAAGTTTGAGCGGAACAAGCCGCACTGCAACATCGGGACGATCG
>NZ_JBBECC010000201.1:0-1671 GCF_040882025.1 Parvibaculum sp.
TGAGCGTACCGTATAAGGCAGGCCCATATAGGGATGGATGGTCCATGCCATGACCGCGAGGCTGCCCGCCGCGCCGCACAGCGCCGCATTGAGCGCGTAGGTCGCCGCATAGACGCGGCCCGTATCGATGCCGAGGATGCGCGCCGCGCGCGCGTTCTGCGCCGTGGCGCGGATCGCCTGACCGAGCCGCGCGTGACGCAGGAAAAGCCAGAGCGAAGCGCCCGCAGCGAGCGCCAGCGCGAAGGCGATGAGCTTGACCCAGGCGACCGTCACCATGCCGTCGAGGAAATAGACCGAGCCGAGACCGGCATCGACCGAACGCACATCTGCGCCAAAGGAGAGATTGGCGAGCTGCTGGATCAGGATAGCGAGGCCGAAGGTCGCGAGGATCGAAATGAAAATGTCCTTGTCGACGACACGAAAGATAATGGCGCGGTAGAGCACCCAGCCGACCCCGAACATGACGATCGCCGACACCGGCACGCCAAGAAGCGGCGGCATACCCCATTGTACCAGCAGGAACGTGACGTAGCCGCCCAGCACAACGAGTTCGCCCTGCACAATATTGACGATGTTGAGAACGCCCCAGACCAGCGCCATGCCATAGGCGGCAAGCGCAAAGATCGCGCCGATCAAAAGGCCATTGACGACGACATCGACAGCAAGCGGCGGGAACTGGACGAGCAGGAAAAGATTATCGAGCACGGGACCTTTTCTTTCGCTCTTAGCGCTCGCCCCAAGGCGGGATCGGCCAGCGTAGCTTCGCCTCGGCGAATTCTTCCGGATAGACGACGACATATTTCCCGTCCTGCACCTGGAACAGCACGGTCGGCTTGGCGATGTTCTTGCCGGTCTCGTCGAATTCTATCTTGCCATAGAATGTCATCATTCGCGTTTCGGCGAGCGCGTCGCGCACGTCTTCCGGTGCGAGCGATTTCGCCCGCGTAAAGGCATCGGCATAGACCTGCACCGCGGCGCTCGATTCGGCGGCCTGATAGGGCGCGACCTCACCATAGGTTTCTTCGTAAAGCCGCGCATAGTCCGATGCGCTGCCGAAGAGGTCGTCGGCATAGGTGAGCGTCGAGGCCCATTGCGCGGCGCAAAGCGCATATTCGGCGGCCGGGCCGAAATTTTCGGCGATGCGGGCCGAATCGCAATGCGTCAGTGCCAGCATCGGCAAGTTGACGCGCTGGTCGGCAAGCTGGCGGATGGCGAGCGACGCGCCCTTGTCGTGGCCCGAAATCAGCATCAGGTCGGGCCGGAGCGCGCGGACCTTCGACAAGGTCGCCGACATGTCATTCAGTTCCGACGGCAGCTTGTCATCGACCACGATCTTCATGCCATGGCGTTCCATGTCCGCAATGACACCGTCCCGCACATCCTGCGAGAAGGGATCGTTCTCGAACGCCATCGCAACACGAACGGCGGACGGGTCGTCACTGACCTTGGCCGCAAGTTCGACGGCACCGCGCAGATATTCGTCGGTCGTCGACAACACGGCGAAGAGATAGCGGTAGTCCTTGCGGAAAAGCGAAATCGCCGCGCCGTTCGCCTCGACCATCGGCACGCCGTATTTTTCGGTCACCGGCGCAATGGCCTCGGTGAGCCCCGAGGAGTAGGGCCCGAGCACATATTGAATCTTGTCCTGCTGGATCAGCCGCTCGACAAGCT
>NZ_JBBECC010000202.1:0-53582 GCF_040882025.1 Parvibaculum sp.
CCTGCCACGGCCCGCCCGGCCGGAGATAAATCGCACTTGTCCCCGGGGATAAGTGCCCCTTCGTCTCGGGGATAAATTCGTTTGTGACAGTTTTATGACAGTTCCGTGACAGAGGGGGTCATAACGGGAAAATAACGCTGTCACAATCGGGTAAAAACCGCCTGATCCTCCGTACCGGGACTATCCTTTTTCGGCCTTCAGATGCCGCCACACGCCCAGCACCGCCAGCCCCAGCATGATATGCACCGCGATCACCGGCGGCCAGCCAAACAGGTAGATCACATCGTTCGCCAGCCCGCCCTTGAAGGGTCCGCCGCCAAACGCAAGTCCGCGCGTGCCGAACAGCGCGTTGAAGATCGGCGGGATCGTGAACAGCCACGCCGTCACCAGCGCCGACCAGAAGAACCAGGTGAACTGTTTCCGCGTCAACCGCATGAACGTTCCGCCGAGACCGAGCGCTATCAGCATCAGCCCTTGCGTGATCCCTTCCATATGCGCCATGCGCCAGGCGCGTCCGTCGTCGGGAATCGAAACCGGAATGTCGATCGGCAGCGGCCACAACACGACGCGGCCGAGCAGTGCGACGAACCAGATCCAGCCGATGACGATCGCCAGCACGAACAAGCCGACGCCGTTGAAGAACAGCAGCGCGCGCATCCGCGCCGCCATGTTGGTCGTGCCGGCGGATGCCGATGGCTCTAGGCTCATTTTGTTTCTCCAGTGGAAAGGGCAACGGGTTCCGGCGCGTCGAGGCGGCGCGTGTCGAGCCGTCCGGCGCCGTCATTATCGGCCTTGAAGAGGCGCGCCCAGGAAAGCGCCCAGGCGGGATCCTTCACCTGGCGCGGATTGTAGAACGGCACCAGGATGCGCAGCATCTTCGGTGTCAGTCGCGCGAAAATCCGTAGAAGGAGCAGTGCCAGCGCGACGCGCGAGCGCCGGTCGTGCCACAGCCCGTCTTCCTTCAGCAGCGCCTGATAGCCGCCGCGCGTGCGCCACATGATGTGTATTGTCGCATAGAGAAGCCCATGGACGCGGCGGAAATAATTGCCGGCCAGATGGTCGAACACATCGTAAGCGACATTCTTGTGCTCGATCTCCTCGACGAAATGCCACAATATCAGCGAAGCGACGCCGCTCTCGCTGCCGCCGAAAAGGAATTTCCGGTCCTCGATCAGCATCCGCCCGAGCGCCAGCGCCATCGATTCGAAGCCCTCCGCATAGGCCAGGTTGAACGCCAGCGAGCGCGTCTCGCCGAGCTTGCGGTAATCGGACGCAAGCGCCGCTTCAATCTTTTCGATCGAGCTGTAGCCGCGTGCCTTCAATTCATTGTTGAATTTGCGATGCTGTTGGAAATGCATCGCCTCCTGCGCCACATAATCGTCGAGCGCGGCAAGCAATGCTTCGTCGCGGATTTGCGGTCGCGCTTCGCGCATCGTCTTGATCAGATAGGGTTCGAGATAGGGCATCGCCAGCGACGCCGCATTGACGATCTGCGAGAATTCGGGCCGGCCTTTGTTCCAGTGGCCGCTCATCGCCGGCGGATAGGCAAAGCCCATGCGCCGCACCGTCATGCGCGCCGCGCCGTCGCTTGCTGTCGTCTCGCTCATCGATGCCTCCCCCCTCGTCAGTGCTTGGCTAATTCGTCTCCGCCTGTCCGGTCAGCGGGCTGCCCGCGCGGCGGAACATGATCCGCCCGTAGGAAACCGGCATCAGCCGTTGCAGCCAATCGACAATTTTAGCATCGAACCCGATCAGGATGCGCGGTTTGTTGCGCGCGATCCCCTTGGCGATCACTTCGCCCGCGCGTTCCGGCGTCGTCCGCGCAAGTCTGTCGAAGCCCGATGCGGCGTCCTCGCGCACCGTTGCCTGCGTGCTCTGCAGAAAACGGGCATTACGGACGATATTCGTTTTGATCCCGCCCGGATGCACGCAGGACACGTTTATCTCTGTGCCTTTCATCTCGTGCCGCAGCGCTTCGGTGAAGCCGCGAATGGCGAACTTCGCCGAGTTGTAGGCGGCTTGCGTCGGCACCGAAATCAATCCGAAAATGCTCGACACATTGACGATGTGGCCGCCGCCCTTCGCCTGCAGTTGCGGCAGGAAGGCTTTCGTTCCGTAGACCATCCCCCAGAAGTCGATATTCATCACCCATTCGAAATCGTCATAGGAGAGTTCGTCGACGCGCGCGATCTGCGCGACGCCGGCATTGTTGACGACGATATCGGCGCCGCCATGCGCCGCCTCGATCTCGTGTGCGAAGGCGTAAACCGCGTCGCGGTCGGCGACGTCGACGAGATAGGTCGTGACCTTCGCCCCCAGCGCCTCGATCCGCGCCGCGGTCTCGGCAAGTCCCGCCCGGTCGAGATCGGTGATCGCCAGCCGCGCGCCGCGTTTCGCCAGCGCCAGCGCCGTCCCCCGTCCAATGCCGCTCGCCGCGCCCGTCACCACCGCCAGTTTGCCGCTGATCTCCGTCATCTGTCTGCCGTCCTTATCGCAATAACTGAAAAGCCGAATTGGCCTTAAACTATGGCAATTCAGAAAAATGTCACGGCTTTCGACGGCCCTTTCCGCATCGCGTTGGACCTCGCCCGCCCGGCCCCCTTATGCTGGCGCAAACGCAATCGAAAAGAGGGAGGGAACTTCAAATGCAGGTACAGCCCATTTCCGGTCTCGACGACGGCATCAACGAGATCAGGCTTCGCACCGCCAAAATCGTCACCGCCGACATCATCCCGGCCGAGCCCGTTCTCTACAAGGGCGGCGAGGAAGCCGAAGCCGTCCGCACGAGGATCAAGACGAAGGTCAAGGAGGAAGGCCTCTGGGCGCCGCACCTGCCGGAAGATTATGGCGGCATGGGCATCGGCTTTCTGAAGCACGCCTATATGAACGAGATCATGGCCTGGTCGCCTTTCTCGGCGCGGCTCTTCGGCGTCGTCGCGCCGAATTCCGGCAACCAGAAAATCCTGCTGAAATACGGCACGCCCGAACAGAAGAAGAAGTGGCTGGAGCCGCTCATTGCCGGCGACATCGAAAGCTGTTTCTCGATGACGGAACCCGATCAGCCGGGCTCCGATCCTTACGCGATCCAGACCCGCGCCGTGAAGGACGGCGATCACTGGGTCATCAACGGCCACAAATGGTTCACCTCCAACGGCCGCCGCGCCGACATCGCCATCGTCATGTGCCGCACCGAAGAGAAGGACGGCAAGGGCGGTGTGAAAGACAAGATGACCCAGATCATCGTGCCGATGAAGACGCCGGGCGTGAACATCATCCGCTCCGTTCCCGTCTGGGGCCACACCGGCGGCGATCATTGCGAAATCAAATACGAGAATGTGCGCGTGCCGGTCGACAACCAGTTGGGCCGCACCGGCACCGGCCATCAGGCGGCGCAGGACCGTCTCGGTGAGGGCCGCGTCTTCCACTGTATGAATTCGATCGGCCAGATGTGGCGCGCCTTCGACCTGATGTGCAAACGCGCCATCAGCCGCAACGTGCATGGCGGCAAGCTCGAAACGAAACAGTTCATCCAGGGCTTCATCGCCGACAGCTACATGGACATTCAGGCCGCCCGCCTGATGACCATTCACTGCGCCCACCGCATGGAGGAAGGCGCGAGCGCCCGCGTCGACATTTCGGCGATCAAGGTTTTCGTGCCCGCCGCCTTCGAGCGCGTCGTCGACCGCGCGATCCAGGTTCACGGCGCGCTCGGCGTTTCCGGCGATACGCCGCTTGCCGGCATGTATCAGGGCGCCCGCACGCTGCGTCTCGCCGACGGGCCGGACGAGGTTCATCGTATTGTCATCGCGAAAAGTGTCCTCAAGTGCTACCACGAAGGCATGAGTTGGGATTTCGGAGCCTGAAGAAAACGAATGGCGGCGGCGGAAGACGGATCGGGATGGCGACGGGGCAGGATGTGGTTGCGTGACTTCTGGGCGCGCTGGACCGGCACACGCACCTTTGTCGTGACGGCTGCCGTCATCTTCCTCACGCTGACGCTGACCGGCGCCCTTCACGTCACGGCCGCTTTCGTTTCCTTTCTGCTGCTCGCGGGCGTCGCGGTCGCCCGCGCCATCGCCATGGGCGAAACGGCACCGATCCGCATCCAGTCGCGCGCGGATGACGGCGCGCCGTCAGCCTTCGAAGCGGGTCCCGCGCTTGCCATTCTGCATCGCCTGCCCGATCCGCTTTTCGTGCTCGACGGCACGGGCCGCGTCACCTTCGGCAACCGCGCGGCCGAGCCGCTCATCGGCGCCGCGGCCGCCGGCAAACATGTGGCGACTGTGTTGCGCGTCGCGCCGCTCATCGCGACGATCGAAAGCGTGATCGCCGACGGCGTTGCGCGCTCGGTCGAATATGCGATGCCGGTTCCCATCGAGCGGCATTTCAGCGCCTTCGTCGTGCCCATCGCAGCCGCCGGCGCCGGCGAGCCGTCGCTCTATCTCGTTCTGCTGCACGATCTGACGGACGCCAAACGGGTCGAGGCGATGCGGGTTGATTTCGTCGCCTTCGCCAGCCATGAGTTGAAAACGCCGCTCGCCTCGCTTTCCGGTTTCATCGATACCCTGCGCGGTCACGCGAAGGACGATCCGGAGGCGCGCGAAAAGTTTCTGGAAATCATGGCCGACCAGGCCGGCCGCATGCGCCGCCTGATCGAGGATTTGCTCTCGCTCTCGCGCATCGAGTTGCGCGAACACATGCGGCCCTCCGACGCGGTCGATCTTCTGGGCGTCGTCAGCGATGTGACCGACGGGCTCACGCCGGCGGCGGAGCAATATGGCGTCGAGCTTGCCGTCACCGCGCCGGCCGGCCTGCCGCGCGTGCGCGGCGATCGCGAGGAGCTCGCCCAGGTCGTCCAGAACCTCGCCGACAACGCCCTGCGCTACGGCCGCGCGGGCAAGCGCGTCGAGATTTCGCTCGCGCCGGACGAGAAGCTCGGCCGCCCCATGGTGCGGCTTTCGGTGCGCGATTTCGGCCCCGGAATCGCAAAGGAACACCTGCCGCGCCTCACCGAACGCTTCTATCGGGTCGACGCCGCCGCCTCGCGCGCGAGGGGTGGAACGGGATTGGGACTGGCGATCGTGAAACACATCGTCAATCGTCATCAGGGGACTCTGCAGGTCGAAAGTGAAATCGGACAAGGTTCTGTTTTTACAGTCCTTTTTCCAGTTGCCGTCTGAAGCGGGCAGGCCGAAAGCGCCCGACTGTCACAAAACTGTCATGTAACTGTCGTAAAGCTTTCGTGACACTCCGCTAGCGTCCGCCGGCCTGAAGGTTAAGCCACTTCAAAAAACCGGAACGGCTTGGGCGCGCCAGGGGGGCTTCAGTGGCTGCTTGGCGCCCGGCATTCACAAGACTGGAGAATTTACCGTGAAACTCATCACCATCAAGAAGGCGGCTGCTGCTACGGTCGCGGCATCGTTGATGCTCGGCACCGCCGCGCACAGCGCAGGCATCGATCCGGCATTGGGTGACTACAAGCCGGTGTCCGGCGTTTCGGGCACCCTGAAATCGATCGGTTCGGACACGCTCAACAACCTGATGACGCTGTGGGCCGAGGGCTACAACGCCATGTACCCGAACGTGAAGATCGAGATCGAAGGCAAGGGTTCGAGCACCGCGCCACCCGCGCTGATCGCCGGCACCTCGCAGTTCGGCCCGATGTCGCGTCCGATGAAGTCGGCCGAGATCGAGGAGTTCGAGAAGAAGTACGGCTACAAGCCGCTCGCCATTCGCGGCGCGCTCGATTCGCTCGCCGTCTACGTCCACAAGGACAACCCGATCGAATGCCTGTCGATGCAGCAGGTCGACGCGATCTTCTCGAAGACGCGCAATGGCGGCCACGACAAGAACATCGTCACCTGGGGCGATGTCGGCATGACCGGCGAATGGGCCTCGCGCCCGATCTCGCTCTACGGCCGCAACTCGGCGTCCGGCACCTATGGCTACTTCAAGGAAGTCGCGCTCTTCAACGGCGACTACAAGGATGAAGTGAAAGAGCAGCCGGGTTCCTCGACGGTCGTTCAGGGCGTGGCCTCCGACCTGCCCGGCATCGGCTATTCGGGCGTCGGCTACAAGACCGCCGACGTGCGCTCGGTGCCGCTGAAGGCGACCGCCGATGGCACCTGCTATGACGCGACCGCCGACAATGCGGCCTCGGGCGACTACCCGATCGCGCGCTTCCTCTACATCTACGTCAACAAGAACCCGAACCAGGCGCTTGAGCCGCTGCGCGGCGAGTTCATCCGCTTCGTATACTCCAAGCAGGGCCAGGAAGCGGTCGTGAAGGACGGCTACTTCCCGCTGACCAAGTTCGTGGCCGACGAAGACCTCAAGGCTTTCGGCCTCTGAGCGACAATACCGGCACCGGGGACAAGGCAACTTATCCCCGGTGCTCCCGTCCCATGCGATACTTGCGGGTGTCTCGGCGTCGCTTGAAATGACGGACAGCGGGCACACAACTTCCAGTTCAGGGGCTGAGCGACAATGAGCGATCCGGCGGCAACCCAAAGCGATGCCAAATCCTTTCTTGCGCACCGCCGCAAAAAGGAAACCAGTGCCGCCGTCCTGATCGGCGACAAGGTCGCCAACTGGGTGATCACGGTGGGCGGTTTGCTCGTCATCTTCGCGGTCATCGGCATTCTGGTCTTTCTGGTCCGCGTCGTCATGCCGCTCGCCGGCTCGGGCGAGATTGCACCGCCTATTGGCTACAAGCTCGATAGCAAGAAGGCTGTCTGGCTCAACGCCGACGAATACAGCACGATCGGCGCGCGTGTTGCGTCCGACGGTCAGGTCAGCGCCTTCCACATTCCCACCGGCCGCCCGATCTCGGCAGCGCCCTTCGACTTCGAAGGCGCTGTCGCGACCGCTGTCGGCGGCGTTATCCGGCGCGACCAGGTTGCTTTTGGCTTTGCCGACGGCACGGTCCGCTTCGCCGATTTCGGCTTCGACATTTCGGTTGTCGTGCCGCGCAACATGCCGCGCGGGCTACAGCGCCTTGACGAAACCGCGCAGCTCGCCGCGGACGGCGCCGTTTTCACCGACTTGCCGCGCGACCAGTTCCGGCGCGTCGCGCTCAGCACCAGCCTGGCCGATCCGCAGCAGATTTCCGAACATGCCATCATTGCGATCGACTATCGCGTCGGTGGCACGGTCGAACGCCCGACGCGCTCCTTTGTCACCTTCGACGCGGAAGGCGTTGGCCGCCTCAGCCGCGCCGAGACGCAAAGGAACCTTCTGACCGGCACCGAACAGGTGCGCGTCCTGACGTCGACACTGCCGCCGCTGCCGGCCGGGGTCGAGGTCAATTCGGTGGTGATGACCAGTACCGCCGACGCGGTCTATGTCGCCGGTAGCGACGGCAACATGTACCGCTTCGACACGCGCGATTTCAGTGCGCCGGTGCTCGCCGAGACGCGCCGCATCTTCGACAGCGGCGTTGAGGTGACGCGCATGGCGTTCCTGACCGGCGAACAGGCACTGGTTGTCGGCGGCTCGAACGGCGCCGTGGACGTGTTCTTCCGGCTACAACAGGAGGGCGCCCGCACCGCCGACGGCTATGCGATGGAACGGGCTCGCATTCACGAGCCCAATCCTGCCGCGATTGTCGACATCGCCGTCAGCCCGCGTTCCAAGGCGCTGGTGACGCAGGATGAGGCCGGCAACATCTGGGTCCGTCATTCGACAAGCGACCAGGTTCTTGCGCGCTTCGAAAGGACCGGCAATCCGGCGACGGCGTCGATCGCCATGATGATGGCGCGCGTCGATGGCGCGCTGGTGCTGTCCGACGAAGGCACGGTTGACTATTTCCGCTTCAAGTTTCCGCACTACGAGACGACGCTGCAGACGATTTTCGGCAAGGTCTGGTACGAGGGCTATTCGGAGCCGAGCTATACTTGGCAGTCGTCGTCCGGCACCGACGTTTTCGAGCCGAAATTCTCGCTGATACCGCTGATCTTCGGCACCCTGAAGGCGACCGTTTATGCGCTGCTCTTCGCCTTGCCGATTGCCTTGATGGGTGCCATCTATACATCGGAATTCGTTCACCGGCGTGTGCGCGCCACCGTCAAGCCGGTGATGGAAATGATGGAGTCGCTGCCGACGGTGGTGCTCGGCTTCGTCGCGGCTCTTATTCTCGCGCCCATCGTCGAAACCTGGATCGGTGCGGTTCTTCTGGCTTTCATCGCCTTGCCGCTCGGTTTGATGCTCGGCGCCTTCACCTGGCAATCGTTGCCGGTCAATGTCGCGCTTCGTCTCGACGGCATTCCGAAATTCGTCCTGATGTTCGCGGTCGTCATACTGACAGGATACTTCGCCTACAAAGCTGGCCCTGTCTTCGAGGCGGTCTTGTTCTCCGGCGACTTCAAGGCCTGGGTCAACGGCGATGTCGGCACCGGCTTTCCGATGATCTTCATCGTCCTGCTGCCGCTCTCCTTCATGTTCGTGACCTGGGCGTTCAATCGCGCCGTCGGCCACAAATATCGCGAGCGCGAGCGCGAACTCGACCGCGCCGCCGCCGGACGTCTCGACTTCATGCGTTGGGGCCTGCTGATCGCGGCGGCGACGGTGACGAGCCTGATCGTCGCGTCTCTGCTTTCCGCAACGGGGTTCGACCTGCGGGGCGGCGTGTTCGACACCTATGTGCAACGAAATGCACTGGTCGTCGGCTTTGTGATGGGCTTCGCGGTGATTCCCAACATCTACACGCTCGCCGAGGACGCGATGAACTCGGTACCTTCGCATCTGAGAGCCGCAAGCCTGGCCACCGGCGCCACGCCCTGGCAGACAGCCATGTGGGTGGTCATCCCGACGGCGATGTCCGGCATCTTCGCCGCCGTGATGATCGGCATGGGCCGCGCCGTCGGCGAAACCATGATCGTCGTGATGGCGGCGGGCAACACGCCGGTTCTCGACTGGAACATCTTCAACGGGCTGCGTACGCTCTCGGCCAACATCGCGGTCGAATTGCCCGAGGCCGTCGTCAACGGCTCGCTCTACCGCATGCTGTTCCTCGCCGCTCTGACACTGTTCGTGATGACCTTCGTCATCAACACGGTCGCCGAGATTATCCGCCAGCGCTTCCGCAAGCGCGCCTTCCAGCTCTGACAGCTATAGCCTCGGGACCGAACAAATGAGTATTGCGATCATGGGAAAAGACAAGGCGGGCGCACAGGTGGTGGCGAAAGGCCGGGTGGTGCGGAAATACACCGCCGACATTTCCGCCATCGGCGAGCCCTGGCTCTGGGCGCTGGGCGGCGCGCTGGCCATCGGCATCATCCTGATTGCCGGCTTCCTGTTCATGATTTTCTGGAATGGGGTCGCGACCTTCTGGCCGCAGCCGATCCATGTCGTGACGCTCGTGGATGGACAGATGGTTGCCGGTGAGCCGACCCGCGAAAGCACCTATCGTGTCGGACCTGAATTGCTGGCAACCTTGTCGCCGGAAGCACGTGCTGAGGTCGAGGACAGCGGCGGCTACGCCGATCGCATCCTCTACCGGACCGGCAATTACGATCTTTACAACGAGGATTTCCGCTGGGTCAGCCAGTTCGAGGTTGCATCGGTCGAAGCGCCGTCGGGCTTCTATCTGTTCGAGCGGCAGGAATGGGGCCGCTTCGTCGGCAAGATCGCGGGGCTGACGCTCGATGAGGACCGGAAGGACATTTCGTCGCTTTCCTACGGCGAAATCCGGCGCCATCAGGCCGAGGCCCGCAAGCGCTGGGATGCGATCCGATACATCGAAAAATCCGAAATCGGCCGGGTCAACCACTATATCGAGCAGGAGCGATTGAAACTGCGCAAGGCGGAATTGCGCTACGGCGTCGATGCGCCTCTCTATGCCAGTGCCGCCGCCGAAGCCGAGCCGCATATCGCCGAGCTGCAGCGTGAATTCGCGGCGCTGGCCGAACGCGCCGCGACGCTGAAGGCCGAAGATGCGCGCTATCGCATCGTGCTTGAGGAAATAGGCGGCCGTACCAAGGAAACGAACCTGTCGCAGATCGTCCGGCTCTATCCGGCCAACGATGTATCGAGCCCGCAGAAAGTCGGCATATATCTCTCACGCTGGGGCGAGTTCCTGGGCAGCGAGCCGCGCGAGGCCAACACCGAGGGCGGCGTGCTGCCGGCGATTTTCGGCACGGTGGTGATGACGCTGATCATGGTCGTGATCGTCGCGCCTTTCGGCGTCGTCACGGCGCTCTATCTGCGCGAATATGCGACACAAGGAAAACTGGTCGCGGCCGTGCGTATCGCCGTCAACAATCTCGCCGGCGTGCCGTCGATCGTTTACGGCGTTTTCGGCGTCGGCTTTTTCGCCTACACGATGGGCGCCTCGATCGACCAGCTCTTCTATCCCGAACGGCTCCCCAGTCCGACCTTCGGCACGGGCGGCATTTTGTGGGCGGCGCTGACGCTGGCGCTGTTGACCGTGCCGGTCGTGATCGTCGCCTCCGAGGAAGCACTGGCTGCCGTGCCGCGCTCGATGCGCGAGGGTTCGCTCGCCTGTGGCGCCTCGAAATGGCAGACCATCCGCTATGTCGTGCTGCCGCGGGCCTTGCCCGGCGTGATGACCGGCCTGATCCTCGCCATGGCGCGCGGTGCCGGCGAGGTGGCGCCGCTGATGCTGATCGGCGTCGTAAAGCTTGCGCCCGAACTGCCGATCGACGGGTTCGCGCCGTTCATTCATCTCGAACGCAGCTTCATGCATCTCGGTTTCCACATCTTCGATGTGGGCTTCCAGTCGCGCAATTCCGAAGCCGGAAAGCCGATGGTCTTCGTGACCACGTTGCTGCTGCTCTTCCTGATTGTCGCCATGAACTCCTCGGCCATTTACATCCGCAACCGGCTGAAGCGGAAGTTCGCCGTCGGTCAGTTCTGATCCTGAAATCGGAGTACGTTCCATGAATGCCGTTCTTGCCCGGAAAAAAGACCAGGCGCCGCAATTCGAACCGACCGCCTATCACATCGTCGAAACGCCCGAAGGCGCCGCACTCGACATCCAGAAGTTCAATCTCTGGTATGGCGAGGCGCAGGCCCTGTTCGACATCGACATGAAAATCCAGAAGGGTGCGGTGACGGCGCTGATTGGTCCGTCCGGTTGCGGCAAGTCGACCCTGTTGCGTTGTCTGAACCGGATGAACGACCTGGTCGACGACCTGACGATCACCGGCAAGGTCATGGTCGGCGGCGAGGACATCTATCGCACCGGCATCGACGTGATTGCGCTTCGCAAGCGCATGGGCATGGTGTTTCAGAAGCCCAACCCCTTCGCCATGTCGATCTACGACAATGTCGTGTATCCCCTGCGTGTCGACGGCGTGACCAACCGCAAGGTGCTGGACGAGACTTGCGAGCGCGCGCTGAAGGGCGCGGCGCTGTGGGACGAGGCCAAGGACCGGTTGAAGGAAAGCGCGCTTGGACTTTCGGGCGGTCAGCAGCAGCGTCTTTGCATTGCCCGCGCCATCGCCTCGGATCCGGAAGTTCTGCTGATGGACGAGCCCTGTTCGGCGCTCGATCCGATCGCGACCGCCAAGATCGAGGAACTGATCGACGAGCTGAAAGGGCACTACACGATTGTGATCGTGACCCACAACATGCAGCAAGCGGCGCGCGTGTCGCAGAACACCGCCTTCATGTATCTGGGCCGCCTGATCGAATATGGAAACACCGAAACGATCTTCCAGAACCCGAAGCAGAAGCGGACCAGCGACTATGTGACCGGCCGCTTCGGCTGATCTGCGACACGGAACGACGGAAAAATTTTCGGGCGCATCCGGACGGAAGCGGCCCGAGGCACAAGGAGAGCGGCACGTGACCGAACATACGCTGAAAGCATTCGAAGATGAGCTGCATGCGCTTTCCGTCAGCATCGCCCAGATGGGTGGATTGACGGAGGCCCAGCTCGGCACGGCGCTTGACGCCATCGTCCGGCGCGACACGCAGCTCGCCGAACGGGCCATCGCCAGCGACGCGGCCATCGACGATCTCGAACACAAGATCGAGGCGGCGACCGTGCGCCTGATTGCGCTGCACCAGCCGATGGCCGTCGATCTGCGCGAGGCGATTGCCGCCATCAAGATTTCGATCGATCTCGAACGCATCGGCGACCTGGCCAAGAACATCGCCAAGCGCGCGCTGGTGCTGCAGAACGATTTCGAGGGCGCCAACAGACTGATCCAGGGCATCGCGCGGATGGGGCGTCTCGCCCAGCGGCAATTGAAGCAGGTGCTCGATGCCTATGCCAATCGCGATGCGGCTGCGGCCATGGAAGTCTGGCGCGAGGACGAGGAAATCGACGCCATGTACAACTCGGTCTTCCGCGAGCTTCTGACCTACATGATGGAAGATCCGCGCACCATCGGCGTCTCGACCCACCTGCTGTTTGTCGCCAAGAACATCGAACGCATCGGCGACCACGCGACCAACATCGCCGAAACGGTCGGCTATCTGGTCACCGGCGAGTGGGTGCATGACGAAAGACCCAAGGGCGACACGACGAGCACGACCGCCGTCGGCGCCGGGAACTGAGCAAAAAGGAGGAATCATGTCCATGATGCTTGCCCATAACGGCGAAGAGGATCAGGATTCCGTCGGAAACGACCGGAACCAGTTCGAGAGGCGCATGAAACCGACCGTGATGATCGTCGAGGACGAGGAGGCGCTGCTGACGCTCCTCCAGTACAATCTCGACAAGGAAGGCTACAAGGTCGTGACCGCCTCCGACGGCGAGGAAGCGGTTTTGATGATCAAGGAGACGGCGCCCGATCTCGTGCTGCTGGACTGGATGCTGCCGAGCCTGTCGGGCATCGAGGTCTGCCGGCAGCTGCGGGCCCGAAACGAGACGCGCAACCTGCCGATCATCATGATCACGGCGCGCGGCGAGGAGGGCGACCGCATTCGCGGCCTCGACACCGGCGCCGACGACTATCTGACCAAGCCCTTCTCGATGACCGAACTGCTGGCCCGCGTCCGCGCCGTGATGCGCCGCATCCGGCCGGCGCTGACGGAAGACCTGGTGACATTCGGCGACATCGTCGTCGACCGGGCCGCCCACCGGGTACGCCGCGGCGAACGCGAGGTGCATCTCGGGCCGACCGAATACCGCCTGCTCGATCACCTGATCCAGCATCCGGGCCGCGTCTTCAGCCGCGAGCAGTTGCTCGATGCGGTCTGGGGCTCGGACGTCTATGTCGAGGCGCGCACCGTCGACGTTCATGTCGGCCGCCTGCGCCGGGCGCTGAACGACCGGGGCGAGAAGGACCCGATCCGCACCGTCCGCTCGGCCGGTTATTCGCTCGACGAACAGTTCGACGCTTGACGGCTTGCGCTTCGCGGCAACGAAAAACCGGCACACGCGATAATCGCGGTGCCGGTTTCCCTTTCCCCTCGACGCCCCGAAAGGCGCTGGCCTAGCTGACCAGCCGGTGGTCCTTGCTGCGCTGCCGCTCGCGGTTGCGCCGCGCCTGCGCCGGCTGATAGGCCATCCGCGCATGGTCGGTGCAATAGGGCGAACCGTTGTCGGCGCCGCGGCCGCAGAAATGGAAGCCCGGCCGTCCCGGATCGCCGATCGGCCATTTGCAGGTGTGCTCGGTCAACGTCAGCACGGTGGCGCGCTCGCTCGGATCGAGCAGACGTTCTTCCTCCACCGCCTCGCTGCGCGCCTCCGTTTCGCGGGCCGTGCGCTCCTCGGCGGCGCGCGCCTCGCCGGTCAGCGGGTCCGGCCGGCCGCGCAGCAGCGCCCGCGGGCCCGGGGCGCGGGTCCGCGCCGGCCGGCTCGGCGTTGCCCGGCCCGACAGGCCGAGACGATGTACCTTGCCGATCACGGCATTACGGGTGACGCCGCCAAGCTGCTTGGCGACCTGGCTGGCGCTCAGACCGTCGGCCCAGAGCTTCTTCAGCAGTTCCACGCGTTCGTCGGTCCACATGATGCTTTTCCCCTTGGGGCCCCCTCATGGCCCGGTTGGACGCCTGTCGCTGAAACCCGACCCCACTAGATTTCGTAGGCGTTAAGCAAAAATATACAATATAAAGCGCAATTGCCGCAACCGGTCGCGGCGTGACGCAGTGCCTTAACCACACAAAACAACCGCCCGGGCCGCTTGTTTGCGGCCCTCCACTCCCTTAAGTCTCCGATATCTTTCCGCGACAGGAGCGCTCCATGACCCTCACCCCCCGGCCCGCCCCGTGGCCCGCGGAAGGCGCCCGCCGCTTCGGTGCTGTCAACTGGCTCGGCATGTGGACGCTCTATCTGAAGGAAGTCCGCCGCTTCTGGAAGGTGATGACGCAAACCATCGCCGCGCCGGTCATCACGACATTGCTCTATCTGGCGATTTTCGCGCTCGCCATCGGCAAGTTCCGCCCCGACGTCCACGGCGTTCCCTTTGTCGAATTCCTGGCGCCCGGCCTCATCATGATGACGATGATCCAGAACGCCTTCGCCAACACCTCCTCCTCGCTGCTGATCTCGAAGATTCAGGGCAACATCGTCGATCTGCTGATGCCACCCCTGTCGCCGATGGAACAGACGATCGGGATCGCGCTTGCGGGTGTCACGCGCGGCCTTGTCTGCGGCGGCGCGACCGCGCTCGCCATGCTGCCTTTTGTCGAGTTGGGGCTCGCGCATCTCTGGGCGCTGCTTTTCTTCGCCACAGGCGCTTCGCTGATGCTGTCGCTGTTCGGCATTCTGGGCGGCATCTGGTCGGAGAAATTCGACCACTTGCAGGCGGTGACCAATTTCGTGCTGCTGCCGCTGACTTTCCTGTCGGGCACATTCTATTCCGTGACCCAGCTGCCTGACTTCGCCCACAGCATCACGCTCTGGAATCCGGTCTTCTACCTGATCGACGGCTTCCGCTATGGCATCACCGGCCATGCCGACGGTGCGCTCGAAACGGGCGTGGCGCTGGTCATCGGCATCAACCTCGCGCTCTGGATTATCTGTCATATGCTCTTCCGCACAGGCTTCCGTCTCAAGGCCTGAGGAGAACCGACATGCCCGCTCGCCTGCTCGCTCCGCTGCTCGCCCTTGCGCTGCTGGTGCCGCCTGGGGCCGCCTGCGCCGAAGAGGCCGGACAGCCCGGCGAAACGATGCCCGGCGAAACGATGCCCGGCGAAACGATGGATGTCAGCGGCCCGCTCCTCTCCTTTCACTGCGAAAGCGGCGCCGAGGTGCAACTGGCCGAACTGACGCTCGAAACGGGCGAGGTCCTGATCTTGCTGTTCCTTGACGGCGAGGAAATCCAGATGCGGGCCGAAGCCGTCGCCTCCGGCGCGAAATACCGTTCCCTCGACCCCGAACTGGCCCTCGTCTGGCACGGCGAGGGGGCAGGGGGCCTCCTCTATCGCGAAGAAGCGGATGGCGAGATCGAAACGCTCGAGAGGGGCTGCCGGCAGCTTTAGGGGCCGAAATCCGGCCCCAAAACCCCGATTGACAGCCCCCGGCCCCTCCGCAATACTCCGCTGCTTCCCGGACTGCCGCCCTTTTCAGGCGGCTTTTTCTATTGGGCGCGAGCCCGGCCGGAGGGGCCACAAGGTGATCGAGATGATCTTGAACGGGAAACGACGACGCTGACAGCGAGGATGCCGTGGCCATTGAGGGTTGCGGCCGCAGGAAACTGCCGTCTCGCATGGAAGGTCCGGAGCCCGTTCGTCGCGCATTGACCGCGATGTCCGCTCCTTCCTTTCCCCGAGACGGTTTTGACGGAAAAGCTGTGAGAAGGACAAGATTCCCGTGATTACTCCCGTTTTGCCGACCTATGCGCGGGCCGACCTCGAATTCGAGCGTGGCGAAGGCCCCTGGCTCGTCACGACGACAGGCGAGCGCTATCTCGATTTCGGCGCCGGCATCGCCGTCAACGCCTTCGGCCATGCCCATCCCCATCTCGTCGCCGCGCTCAATGAGCAGGCCGGGAAAGTCTGGCACACCTCCAATGTCTATCGCATCCCCGGCCAGGAAAGGCTGGCGCAGCGCCTGGTCGAGGCCACCTTCGCCGACACGGTCTTCTTCACCAATTCCGGCGCCGAGGCGCTCGAATGCGCGATCAAGATGGCGCGCAAATATCATGCGGTGGCGGGCGCGCCGGAGCGTTACGAACTGATCACCATGGAAGGCGCTTTCCACGGCCGGACGCTGGCGACGCTCGCCGCCGGCGGCCAGCAGAAATATCTCGACGGATTCGGCCCCGCGACGCCGGGCTTCCCGCAAGTGCCCTTCGGCGATTTGAAGGCGCTCAAGGAAGCGATCGGCCCGGCAACGGCCGGCGTACTGATCGAACCGATCCAGGGCGAGGGCGGCATCCGCGTCATCCCTTCGGAAGATCTGCGGCGTATCCGCGACATCTGCGACGAGGCCGGCATCCTGCTCGTGCTCGACGAGGTGCAGACCGGCATGGGCCGCACCGGCAAATTGTTCGCGCATGAGCTGGCGGGCGTGACGCCGGACATCATGGCCATTGCGAAGGCGCTCGGCGGCGGTTTTCCGGTCGGCGCCTGTCTGGCGACCGAACCGGCCGCGCGCGGCATGACGGCCGGCACGCATGGCTCGACCTTCGGCGGCAATCCGCTGGCGATGGCGGTCGCCAATGCGGTGCTCGACCTTGCGCTCGACCCGGCCTTCCTGCCGCATGTGCGCGCGCTCGGCCTGAAGCTGAAACAGAAACTCGCCATGCTGGCCGACCAGCATCCGCGCATCGTCGCAAGCGTGCGCGGCGAGGGGTTGATGCTCGGGCTGAAATGCCGGGTGCCCAACACCGATCTGGTGGCCGCGCTGCGTGGAGAACACATGCTGACGGTCGGCGCCGGCGACAATGTGGTGCGCCTGCTGCCGCCGCTCATCATCGGCGAGGCTCATCTCGACGAGGCGGTCGAGAAACTGTCGCGGGCCTGCACCGTGCTCGAAGCCGCGCTTGACGCCGAAACGAAAAAAGCGGGAGCGGCATCATGAGCCTGCGGCATTTCCTCGATCTCCATGAAGTGTCGCCCGCCGCCTTGCGCGCGATCCTCGACGATTCGGCAGCCCGCAAGACCGCACGAACAGGGCTTGGCCATGCCGAGCCCGATTCCGACAAGCCGCTCAAGGGCAAGCTTCTTGCGATGGTTTTCGAGAAGCCATCGACGCGTACCCGCGTTTCCTTCGACGTCGCGATGCGCCAGCTCGGCGGCGAGACGCTGATCCTGAACGGCAACGACATGCAGCTCGGCCGCGGTGAAACCGTTGCCGACACGGCGCGCGTTCTCTCGCGCTATGTCGACGCCATCATGATCCGTACCGCCGATCACGCGACGCTGATGGAACTGGCCACGCACGCCACCGTGCCTGTCGTCAACGGACTGACCAACCTCTCGCATCCCTGTCAGCTGATGGCCGATGTGATGACCTTCGAGGAGCATAAAGGGCCGATCGCGGGCCGCCGCGTTGCCTGGATCGGCGACGGCAACAACATGGCGACCTCGTGGATTCACGCGGCCGGCCAGCTCGATTTCGAATTGCGCATCGCCTGTCCGCCGGAGCTTGCGCCGTCGCCGCAGGCTCTCGAATGGGCGAAGAAGAAGGGTGCGAAGGTCCTCGTCACCGCCGATCCTTTCGTGGCGGTGGCCGGCGTCGATTGCGTCAACACCGACACCTGGGTCTCGATGAGCGACGACGCCGAAACGGCCGCGCGCCGCCACAACCTGCTGGCGCCTTACCGTGTCGACGCACGGCTGATGGCGGTGGCGGGCGAGGGCGCGATCTTCATGCACTGCCTGCCGGCGCATCGCGACGAGGAAATGACGGCCGGCGTGATCGATGGCCCCGCCTCCGTCGTCTTCGACGAAGCCGAAAACCGCCTGCACGCGCAGAAGGGTGTGCTGGCGTGGTGTTTTCAATGAGCGATGCCGCGACAACGGGTATCGACGATCTCGTTCAGCCGTTCCAGATCGAGGATCTTGGCATTCGCGGCCGCGTCGTCCGGTTGGGTCCGCTTGTCGACCGCGTGCTGTCGGCGCATGCCTATGCCGAACCCGTGTCGCGCCTGCTCGGCGAGGCGCTGGCGCTCGCCGCGATGATCGGCTCGGCGCTGAAATTCGAAGGCCGCTTCATTCTGCAAACCAAGGGCGACGGCCCGGTCGGCCTGCTGGTGGCCGATTATGAATCGCCGGGCAGGCTTCGCGGCTATGCGCAGGTCGACGAGGCGCGGCTGGCGGACGCGCTGGCGGCGGGCCGCGCGGCGCCGGCCGATCTGCTGGGCGAGGGTTTCCTGGCGCTGACCATCGACCAGGGCGCCGACATGGAGCGCTATCAGGGCATCGTCGCGCTCGACGCGCGGGGCCTCAGCCACTCCGCGCATGAATATTTCGCAAGCTCGGAACAGGTGGCGACGCGCATCAGGCTTGCCGCCGGCCCCTATTATCATCGCGCCGAGGGTGGACCTGAAAAGAACTGGCGCGCCGGCGCCATCATGATCCAGCACATCGCACGCGACGGCGGCCTGACCGGCTATCGCGAAGGCGAGGCCGAGGGTCCCTGGACGCAGGAAGAGGAAAACTGGAACCGGGCCGCAATCCTCCTCGATACGGTGGAGGATCACGAGCTGCTCGATCCGGAGCTGGCGCCCACGCGCTTGCTGTTCCGCCTCTTCCACGAAGACGGCGTGCGCGCCTACGAACCTTCCGGGGTCGAATTTTCCTGTCACTGCTCGCGTGCGCGCATGGAAACGGTGCTGCGCTCCTTCGGTGGCCACGAAATCGACGAAATGGTGCAGGAAGGTGTCGTCACGGCCACCTGCGAATTCTGCAGCGCGGTCTATGTCTTCACGCCCGAGGAATTGAAGGAATGACAGCCTTGCCTGCGACTGGCCGCCTCTGCCTTGTTTTGGTTCTGTTTCTTGCCGCCTGCGCCACGCCGCCCGCGCCGCCGCCCGGCGATGTTGCGTTTGTTGTGCGTGCGCCACTCAATCTCGATGTCGCGGCGATCGTGCTCGACGAGCAATATGGCTCGCCCGCGCGGCCGCCCCATGTCGAGCATCTGCACCGCCTCTCGCCGGCGGGGGTCGCCAGCGCCTGGTCGCGTTCGCGCCTCGTTGCCGCCGGCGGGGCCGGCGCGGCAATCTTCTCGATCCTCGACGGCAGTGTCGTGTCGGAGGCTTTGGAGAAAAAGGGCGGGCTGACGGGCCTCTTCGGCGATCAGCAGGACACGAAGCTGACGGCGCGCCTGAAAGTGCGCATGGCGGTCGAGCGCCCCGGCCCCGCCGGCGCGCATGGAAGCTGGACCGCCGAGGCGGAAGTCAACGCCACCCGCACCATTCTCGAAAGCGCCAGCCTCAACGACCGCGATGCGGCCTATGCGGCACTGATGCAGGATCTCGCGACGCGCTTCGACGAGGAAATGAGCGCCGAGATCAGACGCTCGATGGGAGCGGTGCTGAAATAGCGCGAACAGCTAGATCGGCCGGCCTGACACATAGTCGGCAAGGCGGCGCATGAAACGCTCGCATTCCGCGATCTGCGACAATTCGACGAATTCGTCCGGCTTGTGGGCCTGCGCGATGTCGCCCGGTCCGCACACCACCGTCGGGATGTCGGCGAGCTGGAAGAGCCCGGCCTCGGTGCCATAGGAAACGGCTTCGGCCGCGTTGCCTTGCGCGAGTTTCAGCACCAGCGTTTCGGCGGGCGAGCCTTCCTCGGGTGCGAGGCCCGGTGCCTGCGCGCGCAGCGTCGTTTCGATTTTCGCTCCGGGATGGACGGCGCGCATGCGCGGCAGCACCTCGTTTTCGGCATGCGCGTTGAAGCGCGTGACGATCTCGTCGGGATCGAGATCGGGCAGCGCCCGGTATTCCCAGAGAAAGCGGCAGGTCTTCGGAATGATGTTGAGCGCCGTGCCGCCGCGGATCGGCCCGACATTGACGGTGGTGTAGGGCGGGCGGAAACGCCCCGAGGCGTCGCCCCGTTCGCGCATCTCCTCGGCGATTTGCGTAAGAAAGCCGATCAGCTCGGCCGCATACATGACCGCGTTGACGCCCTTGTCGGTGGCGCTCGAATGGCTTTCGAGCCCGGTCACGACGGTTGCGTAGGACTGGATCGACTTGTGCGCATTGACGACCTTCATCGACGAGGGTTCGCCGACGATCACGACCTGGGGCTTGGGCATGCCGCGGATGATGCCGTCGATCATCGGCCGGACGCCGAGGCAGCCGACCTCCTCGTCATAGGACAACGCGAAATGGACCGGAATTTGCGGACCGCCCTTGAGGAATTCGGGAACGAAGGCGAGCGCCACCGCGATGAAACTTTTCATGTCGCTGGTGCCGCGCCCGTAGAGCTTGCCGTCGCGCTCGACCACGCGGAACGGATCGCTCGACCAGTCCTGCCCCTCGACCGGCACGACATCGGTGTGGCCCGACAAGACGATGCCGCCTGCCGCATCGGCCGGCCCGAGCGTCGCGAAGAGATTGGCCTTGGTGCCATCCTCATTGGTCACGCGCTGCGCGGCGACGCCGTGGCTGGCGAGATAGCCTTCCACGAACTCGACAAGGGCGAGATTGGAGAGATGGCTCGTCGTGTCGAACGAAATGAGCGTCTCGATCATCTCGCGGGGGCTGAGGCGTTGCGGCGCAGGCATGGGTTTGGCATTCCGGCAGGCATTGGGAGGGTGACACGAAAGAGATATGTCATCCTAACGCGGCCGGAACGGGGAAGCGAGGCCGGCGGCCTCAATGCAGGAGGCGCGGCGCGTAGGGGCTGTCGAGCGAGAATGCGGGGATGTCGACCTCGAAGGTCTCGCCCTCCTCATTCTCCATTTCGTAATTGCCGAACATGATGCCGGACGGCGCGCCGAGCGGTGTGCCGCTCGTATATTCGAATTTCTCGCCGGGCCTCAGCAGCGGCTGCTCGCCGACGACGCCGGGGCCGCGCACTTCATGCACATGGCCGCACGCATCGGTGATCTTCCAGTAGCGCGCGCGGAGCCGCACCGTCTCGCGGCCCTTGTTCTCGATCGTCACATGATAGGCCCAGACATAGTAATCCTGATCGGGCTCCGACTGATCCTCGAGATAGGTCGGTTCAACCAGAATATTGATGGAGCGTGTCATGGCGCTGTACATCGGGCGATCCTTGCGCGAAGGCGTCGGGTTGCCTGTGGGGGAGGGGCTTTCTGCCCCAGACCTTTCCACAGGCTTACCAGACTACCGGGCACCCTATAAATTCCCCTTAACGGCGGCGTTTTTATGTCCGTTTGGCGACTATTTCGGGTGCGCCCTACGGTCGCGCCCCCAATGCCCGCTCGAAATCCTCGACAAGGTCGGCTGTGTCCTCGAGCCCGACCGAGAGGCGCACCAGCCCCTCGCCGATGCCGAGTTCGGCCCGGGCCTCGGGCGTCAGGCGCTGATGCGTGGTCGTTGCCGGGTGGGTGATGAGGCTCTTGGCGTCGCCCAGATTGTTGGAAATCTTGACCACTTGCAGCGCATTGGCGAAACGGAACGCGCCTTCCTTGCCGCCCTCGACCTCGAAGGCGACGATGTTGCCGCCGGCCTCCATCTGGCTCATGGCGAGATTGTGCTGCGGGTGGCTCGGAAGCCCCGGATAGAAGACCCGGCCGATCCCCTTCCGGCTTTCGAGGAAGCGCGCTACCGTGTCCGCGCTCCTTGCATGCTCGCGCACACGCAGATCGAGCGTCTCGAGACTTTTCAGCATCACCCACGCGTTGAACGGGCTGAGGCTTGGCCCCGTCTGGCGCAGGAAATTGGCGAGATGGTCGGCGATGAACGCCTCGTCCGCGAGCACGATGCCGCCGAGGCAGCGTCCCTGCCCGTCGATGTGTTTGGTCGCCGAATAGACGACGACATCGGCGCCGAGTTCGAGCGGCCGTTGCAGCGTCGGCGTCGCAAAGACATTGTCGACGACGAGTTTGGCGCCGGCATCATGCGCGATTTCGGCCACCGCCTTGATGTCGATGATTTCGAGCGTCGGGTTCGACGGCGTCTCGAGAAAGAGCATCCGCGTGTTGGGCCGCACGCCCGCCTTCCACGCCTCGATGTCGCGCCCGTCGACAAGCGTCGAGGTCACGCCGAAGCGCGGCAGCAATTCGTCGACGATATAGCGGCACGAGCCGAAGAGGGCCCGCGACGAGAGCACGTGATCGCCCGCCTTGAGATAGCAGAGCATGGCGGCGGTGACGGCGGCCATGCCGGTCGCGGTCGCCCGCGCATCGCCCGCGCCTTCGAGCGCGGCCATCCGCTCCTCGAACATCCGCACCGTCGGATTCGAAAAGCGGCTGTAGATGAAGCCCGGTTCCTCGTTCTTGAAGCGCCGCTCGGCTGCCTCCATCGTCTCGTAGACATAGCCCGAGGTCAGGAACATCGCCTCGCTGGTCTCGCCAAAGGGTGTACGGGCGGTGCCGCCATGCACGGCTTCGGTACGGGCCTTCAGTTTGCGGCCGTCGCGTGTCGTCTTGCTCATCCGGGTTGCCCCCAATAAAAAACCCCGACCTGTAAAGATCGGGGCGCGCGGCCCGACCTCTTTAGCGGATTGTTTAACGTGGCCGCAAGCCGGTCGGCTCAAATCACCACGGGATCGGGGCGCATTAAAGGGGTATTGGAAATGCGCGTCAAGAGATGGTCGTCACTTCAATGCGTTCGGGTGAAGATATTTAGGGGGCCCTGAATATGTGCTGAGTATTTGTGAACATCCCGAGTGAGCTTTGCGATGTTCGAAATGGGCAGGCGTTCCATTGTTGTATTTTCGATGCGGATAGACCTGCCCGTGACATTCGACACAACGCATCTCCCCGTCTCTATGGGCAAGCGCTTCTTCGATGCCTATGAGGTGCCATTGGCCGCCGCGTCTGATTTCACATTCTATTATCATGAGAAATTTATGGCACGAAGCGACGGTCGCTCAAAGGCGCACCCCAACTCTGAGGAGGCATGGTTTTATCTCTCATGCGAAAACAGGTACCGGAAAGCAACTCTACCAAATCACTATTCGCGGTGTGAGGTACAAATCAAGAACATAGACGCGACAGCGCGGTGGCATTGGGTAAGGAAGCTCGACACTTCCCGGCCACGATGCGTGGACCTATAAGGAGCATACGAAATTCATCGCCCGGACGAGCAAGGCAACATGACCAAGGCGGCCGACGACCTCTTTCCCCATCGCGACGACGAGCCGCGCCGCCTCGGCGCCGGCCAGATGCATGCGACCGGCATCCTGCCGGCGCACGGCATCGAGGCCCTGATCCGCGAAAAGGAAATCTGGGGCGCGGTCGAAATCGAACCCTCGCAGATTCAGCCGGCAAGCCTCGACCTGCGGCTGGGCGCGGTCGCCTATCGCCTGCGCGCGAGTTTTCTGCCCGGTCCCGATCGCGGCGTGATGGAGCGGGTCGAGGAGCTGATGCTCCACAAGATCGATCTGCGCGACGGGGCGGTGCTCGAAACGGGCTGCGTCTATCTGGTGCCGCTGGTCGAAGCGCTGGCGCTGTCGGAGCGGACGTCTGCTTCCGCCAACCCGAAAAGTTCGACCGGCCGCCTCGACGTCTTCACCCGTCTGATCGCCGATTTCGCGACCGAGTTCGACCGCGTGGCCGCCGGCTACAAGGGTCACCTTTATCTCGAAATCAGCCCCCGCACTTTTCCCATTCTGGTGCGCCCCGGCTCGCGGCTGGCGCAGATCCGTTTTCGCCGCGGCACGCATACATGCACCGACGCCGAAATGAAGCGGCTGCATGAGGATCTCAAGCTGGTCGATAGCGAGGCCGATATCGACGGCGGCATTGCGCTCACCGTCGATCTTGCGCCGCCGCGCGAGGGCGACATTATCGGCTATCGCGCCCGGCGCCATTCCGGCGTCGTCGACATCGACAGCGTCGATGCCTATGACGTGCTCGATTTCTGGGATCCACTGACGGCGCGTCCGGGCCGCAACCATCTTATTCTCGATCCGGACGAATTCTACATTCTCGCCTCGCGCGAGGCGTTGCACATCCCGGCGACCCATGCCGCCGAAATGGTGCCTTTCGATCCGCTGGTCGGCGAGTTCCGCGTACATTATGCGGGCTTTTTCGATCCGGGCTTCGGCGCGCGCGAGGCCGGCGGGTCGGGTAGCCGTATCGTGCTCGAAGTGCGCTCGCACGAGGTGCCCTTCATTCTCGAACACGGTCAGATCGTCGGCCGTTTCGTGCTCGAACGCCTGACCGACCGGCCGACGCGGCTCTACGGCGCCGGCACCGGTTCCCACTATCAGCGCCAGGGCCTCAAGCTTTCGAAGCACTTCAGAACGAAGTGATCAGAGCGGCAGCACCATCCTGAGTTCCATGGCGATCCCGTGCTCGCGGCAGGGTATGGGCGTGATGGTTTCGGCCATGGGCTGGAACCCCATCGACCGGTAAAGTCCGACCGCCGGATTGTCCGACATCACATCGAGATGCACCGTGCGGAAGCCCTGGCGCCGCGCATGGGCGATGGCATTTTCGAGCAGTGCCTTGCCGGCGCCGCGTCCGCGCGCGGCGGGGGGCACCGACACGACGATGACGTAGTGGCAATCCTCCGGCACGTGCGGGTTCATGTAGCTCGCGATATCGGCGCGCTCGGCGAGCGCCGCGAGATGTGCCGCGCTCACTTTGCCCTGCTTCACGAGGCCGTCGAGAAGCGGCCACAACGCATCTTTCAGCCGGTAATGCGCCGGACCGTCATGGCCGATCAGAACGCCGCGAAAGACTCCGTCTTCAAGCGCGATCGCCGACTGCGTGTGGGAAAAGAAATTGTCGGGCGCGAGCCAGGCTGTCTCGATGAAAGGCGCGTAAACCTCTGCCTTCGGCCCGAAAATGTAATCGTAGGAGGCCGGACCGGTTGCGGCCACAAGGTCCGGAATATGCACGGCATGTTGTGCCGCAAGCGCCTTGTCGGCCGCAAGAATGTCGATGCCCATGATTGCCTCCGCTCATCCGTCACGGTTGGTCGCATGACCAATAAGCGGAGTCTTAGCGGCGGGGCGGAGGTGGTGCAACTTGTTTTTGGTCTGATGACCTAAAATATGCCGTCGTTCAGGCAAACACTTCCTCGAAAAAGCTCCGCATCGCCGCCCAGGAGCGCCGGTCGGCCTTGGCATCATAGGCAATGCCGCGCTCGGGCGCATAAGCGCCTTCGAACGTGAAGGCATGCAGCGCATGGCCATAGGCATGGAGCTGCCAGTCGGCGCCCGCTTCGGTCATTTCCTTCGCAACGCCCGTCACATGATCGGGCGGTGCCATCGGATCGTCCCAGCCGTGCAGGATCAGCACCTTTGCCGTGATCTTCGGCTGATCGCCGAGATTGGGCGGATAGAAAATCCCGTGAAAGCTGACGACACCCTTGAGGATCGGCGGCGCGGCGCGCGCCAGATCGAGAGCGCACAGCCCGCCGAAGCAATAACCCATCGCGCCGATATTTGCGGTGTCGACGGCCGGATGTTTCGCCGCCGCGTCGAGCGCCGCCATGAGCCGCTTGCGCAACAGCGCGCGGTCGGCGAGGAACGGCGCCATCAGCGCCGTGTTGTCGCCTTGCTCGTCGCCGCGCACGCCCTTGCCGTAGACGTCGATGGCGAAGGCGGTGTAGCCGAGCCGCGCCACTTCCTCTGCGCGCTGGCGCATGCCGCCATTGAGACCGCTCCAGTCATGTGCCAGCAGCACGCAAGGGTGCTTGCCCGCACCTTCCGGATGCGCGACATAGCCCTCGAAAACCGTCTCGCCGTCGCTGTACTCGACAAACGCGGTCGAGATCTTCGCCGGAGCGGACATGAAAGCCTCCCAGTATCGATTGATTGATTCGCTGAAGAGAGGATAGGGGCCGCCCAGCGCGCCCGCCAAACCTTTCCTTCGCCGCCCTATCGTCAACCGTCGAAGGACCGGTTAGATTCACCCGATGTATCTCGCCTTCCGTCTGGCCGCCGCTTTTTCTGTCAGCGCCGGGGCCTGAAGCTTTCAAAACATTTTCAAGGCGCCCTGAGCGCCGAAGCGAGTTTCGATGAGTCTTGCCAGGTGCCACAATTTCAAGGATTTCCGCGCGCTCGCCCGCCGCCGCCTGCCGTCTCCCATCTTTCACTACATCGACGGCGCGGCGGACGATGAACTGACCTACCGGCGCAACACCGAGGCTTACGAAACATGCGACCTCGTGCCGAATGTGCTCGCCGGGGTGGAGACGGTGGACATGTCGACCACCATCTTTGGCAAGAAGCTCGCCATGCCGGTCTATTGCGCACCGACCGCGCTGCAGCGGCTATTCCACCCGGACGGCGAGCGGGCGGTGGCGCACGCGGCTGAGAAATACGGCACCATGTTCGGCGTCTCCTCGCTCGGCACGGTGAGCGTGGAAGAAATCGGCGCGATGATCGACACGCCGAAAATGTTCCAGTTCTATTTCCACAAGGATCGCGGCCTGAATGACAGCATGATCGAGCGCGCCAGGGCCGCGAAATTCGACGTGATGGCCCTCACCGTCGACACCATCACCGGCGGCAATCGCGAGCGCGATCTCCTGACTGGCTTTACATCGCCGCCGCGGCTCACATTCAAGAGCCTGTTCAGCTTTGCTGCGCGGCCGCGCTGGGCGGTCAGCTATCTGACCCACCCGAAAATGGAACTGCCGCATCTGCAAGACCATGTGCAGGAAGGCACCAATCTTGCGACCTCGATCGGCAGCTATTTCTCCACCATGCTGGACCAGTCGATGAGCTGGAAGGATGCCGAAGCGATCCGCGCCAAATGGGGCGGGCACTTCGCGCTCAAGGGCGTGATGAGTGTTGCCGACGCGAGGCGCGCGGTGGATATCGGCTGCACCGGCATCATGGTGTCGAACCATGGCGGGCGTCAGCTCGACGGCTCGCGCAGCCCGTTCGATCAGCTGGCCGAGATTGTCGATGCGGTGGGCGACAAGATCGACGTGATCTGCGAGGGCGGTATTCAGCGCGGCACCCATGTGCTCAAGGCTCTGTCGCTCGGCGCCAAGGCGTGTTCGGGCGGCCGCCTCTATCTCTATGCACTGGCGGCGGCCGGCCAGCCCGGTGTCGAGCGCGCGCTCGGCCTGATGCGGGAGGAGATCGAACGCGACATGAAGCTAATGGGCTGTCGTACCGTCGCCGATCTCAACCGCGGCAATCTGCATTTTCGCTAGCCGGACGAACAGGAAGCGCCGCCGAGAACGCAGAATTTGGCGCAGTGCCGGTGATTGAGCTTCACCGGCTTCAGGCTCTCCTGAAGCGTCTCGCCCATCTCGAATTGCGGATCGTCGGGCAGCAAGGTGCAGGCGACGAAGACGGGGCGCGCCGCGCCCTTGCGCTTCACCACCATGCGGCTTGTCGCGCACATCATATCGGCCGGGTTCACATGCAAGATGTCCCAGCAGGCGGTCGTGATCTCAGGCACATCGGCCTTCTCGTCCATTTCGGGAAAAATGACCAGCGCCGACCGGTCATCCGTATCGAGACGAATATCCTCGCGCACGAAGAGCGCCGCATAGCCGCGCCGCGCTTCCTCTTCCGTCTCGCCCGGTACACTGCGGCCGGCGACGGCAATCGAAAAGCCTTCTCGGGCGAGCCAGCGCAAACCTTCCATGGATTTGCGGAAACTTCCCGGCCCCCGCTCGGCGTCGTGCAACGCCTCGCTGTGATGGTCGAGACTGATCCGCAGTGTCATCCGCTCGCCATAGCGCGCCTTGATGTCGAGCAGGCCATGCTTTATCCCCGGCCGCTGCATCGGCTGCATGGCATTGGTGAGGACCAGCACGGAATGGCCCCGCCCCAGCGCGTCGCGCATCATGGTCAGCATGTCGGGATTCATGAACGGTTCGCCGCCCGTGAAACCGATCTCGACAGCATCATGCTCAACCATGTCGAAAACATGCTTCGCATCGGATGCTGTGAGATAGGCGAGGCGGTCGTCGGTCGGGCTCGAATGCATATAGCAATTGGCGCATTCGATGTTGCAGAGCGTGCCGGTGTTGAGCCAGAGCGTTTTGA
Source organism: Parvibaculum sp. (assembly GCF_040882025.1). Taxonomy (GTDB): domain Bacteria; phylum Pseudomonadota; class Alphaproteobacteria; order Parvibaculales; family Parvibaculaceae; genus Parvibaculum. Next base: position 27,964 of record NZ_JBBECC010000202.1, read on the forward strand.
GGCCATGAAAGGCGACATGCGCGCGGGCTTCGCCCCTGGCGGTCAGCCCGGGGTCGGAAAATTTTTCGCGGGGGCGGTCGGCGGCGAGTGCTGTCATGGCGAAAACCTAGCATTCCCGGCGCGCACGCCTATTCACAAATCCGAGAGGCCGGGTAGGCTGCGGCAAAATGAACAGGGGGCGATTTCATGCAGCATGAACTGACGGCGGGCGATCTTCTGGACGGGCAGGGGCAGCTTCAGGAGACAGGTTGGGCGCGTAGGGAAATGCGTCGCTATCGCCGCGAGGCGATCCGCGCGCCTTGGTACCGGATCAAGGAGTGGGACTATTACTGCGTTCTTGACGAGGTGTGCGGCCTCGCGCTCACCGTGGCCGACAACGCCTATATGGGTTTTCTCTCCGCCTCATGGCTCGATTTCAGCAAGCCGGACACGGTCACCGAAAGTGTGACGATCCCTTTTCCACGCGGGCGCATGGGGCTTCCGGGAAGTGCCGACGCGGGCGACATCGTGCAAAACCATCCCAGGATTTCGCTCGCTTTCCGTCACGAGCCGGGCGGAAGACGTCTTTCCGTCGCTTGCCCGGGTTTTGCCGGTGGGTGCGGTCTCAAGGGAGAAATCTTCCTCGCCCAGCCGCCGATGGACCGCATGGTCATTGCGACACCCTTTCCGGGTGCGCCGCGCGCCTTCTACTACAACCAGAAGATCAACTGCATGCCGGCGGAAGGCCGGGTCGAGATGGACGGCCGCGAACATGTCTTTGCGCCCGCCAGCGCTTTCGGCCTGCTCGATTGGGGCCGTGGCGTTTGGACCTATGACAACACGTGGTATTGGGGTTCGGCCTCCGGTCTGGTCGGCGGACAATCCTTCGGCTTCAACATTGGCTACGGCTTTGGCGACACGTCGGCGGCGACCGAAAACATGGTTTTCATGGATGGTGTCGCCCACAAGCTCGACGATGTGACCTTCCATATCCCATCTGGCACCTATGACGGCGCGCCCTGGCGCTTTTCCAGCAGCGACGGCCGCTTCGAGATGGACTTCCAGCCGATTGTCGACCGCTGCGCCGCTGTTGACCTGAAAATCCTCCGTTCGATTCAGCACCAGGTTTTCGGCCGCTTTTCGGGTTTCGCCGTCCTTGACGATGGCCGCCGGATCGAAGTGAAGGATTTCCTCGGTTTCGCGGAGGAAGTGGAGAACCGCTGGTAGTCTCTTGCGCGAAACCCGCTGAAACCGTACTTAATGGCCGGTCGCGGGTGTAGCTCAATGGTAGAGCAGAAGCTTCCCAAGCTTACGACGAGGGTTCGATTCCCTTCACCCGCTCCAGTCCGGCCATCCCCAAGACCTCATCCTCCACCTGCCCAAATCCGCCTACCGACAGGCGGCGATTACACAATTCGACTTAATTCCCAATGATTTGGCGGTGCCTGTTGCGACAATCGTGTCGGAGCCGAACGGACCGTATCGAGTTGGTCCTGGAGTGCGCGGAACCATCCCCGGCGGCAAGGGAGACGAGCCGAGAGCACCTGCAAATCCGACGATCTTGAGGGCGCCCCACCCTGCACTCAAGGTCGGTCCGAATCTGCGGCTCGGCCTGCCTTCCCATCGCCGATTTGTCCGGCGCCCTCCACGGTGCCGTGGGTGCGAAGGCATTGTCGCAGTGCGGCCTCGATAGTCTGTTCGCGCTCCGCATGAATGGCAAGCGAGCAAGCGGATGTCGCAGGAGCCTCTACACACGATGCACAGCTATCGCCCGGGACGCGGAACGGAAGCCGGTGAAAATCGCCAGCATTCGGTCGCGGCAATGATCGAGTCGGACGAGTTTTGCCGGGAGCTTCTCGAAAAGGCGCGCTGGCCGGATGGGCCTGTGTGCATGAATTGCGGCGCGCATGGTGCGGCAAGCCGCTTGACCACGCGCCCGGGTCTGTGGACGTGCAAGGCTTGCCGCCGGTGCCAGTACAGCGTTACCTCCGGCACCCAGTTGCATCGCTCCCGTCTGCCCGTGTCCACCTGGGTCAAACTTTTCCACGCGGTCGAGATCAGGAACCAGAGACTCACCGCCTCGCAGGTAAGCCGTCGTTTCAGTGTTGCGTACCTGACCGCCAAGAGTATGCTTGCGCGCATCGAGGCGCTGAAACGCGACATGCCGGGAATGACGACACGGCTCGACGAGCAGCTCCGCGCACTCGCGGATGGCACGTTCCGGCAGCGCTGATGCGCATCTCGTGTTTCGTGCGGTGTGCCCGGTGAGAATGTCTGCAGGATGTGCTCAAGCCGCGTCGGTCTGCCCCAGAGCGGAATGCAGGAAGCTGGTGATTTTCGCCAGATGGACGGGCTTTCGGAACACCTCCACGGCGCCGCAATCGGCGAGGCTCGCATAGCGATAGCTATCGCTCTCGCCCGTCATCAGCATGATAATCACTTTGTGGTTGAGGTTCCGTGCGGCCTCGGCGACGCGAACGCCATCCCAGCCCGGCATGTTGACGTCGAGCATGAGAATGCGCGGGCGTTCGCCGGCAATACGCTCGACGGCCTCATGGCCGTCGCGGGCCGTGATGACATCGAACCCGTGCGCCCGCAGAAACTCGGTCATTTCCTGCAGTTGCTCCGGATCGTCGTCGGCGACAAGTACACAAGCGCGCATCCAGGGACTCCCAGCGAAAATCGTCGGCGGAAAACGTCGCCGGACGCCCCATCAGACGGCGGCGGGCTTAACTGCCGGTAAATTCGGTGTCCCGAAGCGGGCCGTTTGTGTCGAGTTTTGTGACGGTCGACGGACCGGGCTCAAGCCGGGGTCGCCATGGGATGAGAGATGAGCCTTTCGAGCTCATTGAGGTCAAACGGCTTCGACAGTGTGCCGAGGAGACGAATGTCATGCGCTTCGCAAAGTGCGGCGCCGGCACCAAGCAGGTTGTCGCGCGCACCCGACATCATGACGACGGAAATGGCGGTCTTGCGCGGATCATGCGCGAGTACCTGAAGCGCTTCGATGCCGTTGAACGCCGGCATGTGAACGTCAAGCAGAATGAGATCGGGCACAAACTCGGCAACGAGCGCAGCGAAATCCACGCGCCCCGCCCGGGTGGCTGTTTCATGACCGCGTCGTGCGAGCGCTTCCGCACATTCCTGCGCGAAGTCTTCATCGTCGTCATAAATGAGTGCGCGCATTACCCTGGTCTTTCAGTTTCGTCAGACGCTCCGGAATAGACCTCCTGCCGGTATTTGTGTGAGCCGAATTGAAGAGAAGCGTGCGGAGCGTGATCCTCTGTAGTCTGTACGTCAGATTACCAGCACCGGTGTGTTGCACCGCACGCCGTGAACGATCATGTCCATCGAGCCAAGGCGGATGCCGAGTGTCGTGAGGAGGGAATTCACGACGGGATCGAGCAGGGTCGACGTATTTTCGATGACCGGCGCAAGGGCCGCGGTAACGTCCGACAACAAGGTAGAGAGACCCGGCACAGGAAGTCCCAGCAACGTGATGTCGTCGATGTCCAGTGCTCCACCAAGATTCGAAAGAACTGAGGCATCGGATGATGTGGATTTTATGACCATGCCGTCTATATCGCTCTGCGTAAAGCCTATGTCGCTCGGACCACTGGCAGAAATCGAATAAGAGCCGCTCGCGTACAGGTCGACTACGGGAACAGTCCCTAAGAGTGGTACGTCGGTCTGAATGGTGGCGATTTTGGGTGAAGAATCTGCCGATGTGCCGTAGCGTACCGAAACCACGCCCGTCGTACCCGAAAGCGCGGCCATCGTGCTGCCGGGCATACAGGGGATACCGATGGCTGTTGCTGTACCCTCAGCCGCATTGATATAGACCGGCACTTCGATCACCGCGTTCACGAGTGAAGTAATTCCGGTGTCGACTGTTGCCGTCAATTGAATCTCGATCTGCGACGTCCGCACAAAATCACCGACCTTCCCGACCGCCATATGCGCCATCGGTTCGCCCACCTTTACGGTGCCGCTGACGGACGCCAGCGGCGGCAAATTGACGCCGGCATTGAAGCCGACCGTTTGTCCCTCGCCAGCAGCCATGGCCGTCCCGGAGACGAGGTCGAAGAGATTGAACACGAGTTCGTTGCCCGGGATCGAGCCGATGGACCCGATCGTTCTGTCGGCAAAGGGTGCGGCGTTGAGCAATTCACCGAGTTGCACCGGAACGCCGGCGACGGGCAGAAGCGCCGTCTCCAGCGCCAGCTTTGCAACGGCCGGATTGCCTTCATAGCTGTCGCTCGTCAACACTTCGACCGCAGCGTCGACCAGATCGCCAATCGTGACATTTGCCTGCAGCAGGTCGCCATAGGTGTCCGATCCCGCCTCCAGTCCGATCTCTCCCGCAAGCGCATCCATGAATGAAAGCGCGTTGATGTTGGCGCTGGCGAGCGCGTTGTAGTCGATCAGTGAAAGATTGAGATTTGTTCCGAGAAGTCCGCCGAGTATCTGGTTGGCCAGTCCGCCATTCACTTCCGCAATGCGCGTTCCCGCCGAAAAGGAGACAGTCCGCAGATACGCCGCTGTCGCCGTCGTGCTGATTTCCGTGAGATTCCCGAAACCGAAGAGGCGCGCGAAATAGGTCGGCGAGTCGGCACGCTTTGTCACGCGCACGGCGTTGAAATCCGCCTCGTCGGCACTCGGGTCGAAACGCGCCAGTGGATCGAGAGACGGGTCCGCCGTGTAGGCGCCGGGCACGACTTCAATATCCGATGTGGAATAGTCGTTCAGATCGAATATCACCTCGGCCGCCGTCTGCGCCGTTGCGATTTGCCGCACCGCTCCAAGCGCCGCCGCGTCGGTCGCCGCCTGCAGGTCGCGCCGCGCATAGAGCATCGACCCTGTGTCGATGACGATCATGGCGACCGCGAGCGCAAGGACGAGCGCGCCGGCAGCCATGACCGAAATGACGCCCTGCTGATCGCGCCGGTAGCGGTGCAGAAACTCTCGTAGTGAATACGGCATTTGCGCTCTCCGCCGTTCCGCCATCTCACGGGAACATTTCCGCACGGAAGAACATCACTTGTACAGCCTGCTAAAAAGAGCGGGGTTAACTGACGATTAAACGAACCGCTCCCTGCCTCAAGACGACGACGTCTGTTAAGCAAAGGCACACAAATACACATAACGCCACACCCTTTCATAAAGAGCCATTCTAGAAAAAAGACCGGGAGAAGTGCATGGAGCCGCCTCGTTGTAGCGTCGTGCGGGGAAGGCGCAGCACAGGGCGCCATGTGATGGGTGGAGGAGCGCGTGTCGGGAAGAACTTTGGTCGCGTCCGTCGTCTGCCTTGGTCTTGCGGCCTGCGGGACCGACAAGATTTCGATGTCCTCGGAAGTGGGTGGTGGAAGCACGAGCCGGGTCTTTGCCGCAGGCGCCGGCGGCTCGAATGGCGGTTCGGCTCCGGGTGGCGGCGGCCCCATTCCGGGCGGTGGCGCCAGTCCCGGCCTCGGGGTGACCGGTGACGGCGGCGTTCTCGACAATGTCATTGGGGCGGATCCCGTGGGCGGCTTTGTCGACAATCTGCTGGGGTCGGACAATCCGATAAGCGCGATCACCGGTTCGGGCTCGGGGACAGGCCTCGTTCCCTCTCTTGCCGGGGCGCTCGCTGGCGACCCCGATGCCGAAGTCACGGGGCTCGGTCTTGCGGGCGATGGCGGCCTCGTCGCTGATCTCACAGGTGCCGACATGCTCGGCGGACTGCTCGACTCGAATGGCGTCGTCGGCGCGAGCATTGCCGGCGGCGATGACGGGCTTATGGGTGCGTTGTTGAACAGCCAGGCCGCGTACCCGCCGCTTGCGCCGGTGGCGGGGCCGCTTGCGGCCGCCCTGCCGTCATCCGCGCTGGAGGATCCGCTGTCGAGCCTTCCGGTCTTGGGCATTTCCGGCAGCGACGGCTTGGTTGCCGACTTGGCCGGCACAGATATTGTTGGCAATCTGGTCGGTACGAGCGCACCCGCCGGCGGCGGCAACGAAGGCTTGCTTGGCAATCTTGTGCCTGCTGGCGACGCGGCGCCGCTGGCGCCGGTCGGCGACGCTGTCACCGGCGTACTCAATGTGATAGCCGGCAACGATCCGAGCCCTCTTGCGGGCCCTGGCGACCAGCTCGGCGTCCTTCCCGTTCTCGATGGTATTCTCGGGACCGGCACCGAGAGCATCGGCGATGCCCTTTCTCCGCTCACGGGAGCATTGGGCGCAGCTTCGCCCCAGGCCGGCAGCGCGCCAACTCCCACAGAGCCGACGGGACCGCTTGCACCGGTTACCGGAGCAATTGGCGGGCTGCCAGTCGTCGGCGGCCTGCTGGGCGGAAGCTAACGCCCGAACGAACCCCCCGGGGTGGCTCAGGTCGAGTCCCTCAAAGCGGAAAGGCCCGGCTCTCATGCCGGGCCTTTCTTGATCGGCAGTTCGGTTGAGCAGCAACGCCTCTCACATCCACCTCAGAAATGGATTTCCAGCGAGACGAAGAGACGGGGATCCTTGTTGTCTTGCGCGATCGGTGTGCGGTTGATCGGTTTGTCGACTTCGAGGCCGATCGACAACCAGCGGCGGTTGGAAAGCGTTACGCCGATACCGGTCGACAGCAATCGTGCGTCCTCCTGCATATCGACATCGGTATTCCATACCTTCGAATGATCGACGAATGTGTAGGGCGTGACCGACCAGCCGCCCAGCATCTCGACGTCGAAGCGGTAGCCTGCCTGGACAGAGGCGCCGACACCGCTATCGCCGCTGATCTCGGAGTTGTTGTAACCACGTGCAAAGCGAGCACCGCCAAAGGCGATCTCTTCCGAACTGAAAAGCGAGTCCGGACTATACTGCCCCTCCACCCGAAAGCTCAGCAATAGCCGCTCGGTCGCTGCGTAGTTGAGACTTGCGCCGCTTTGCAGCTTGGTAAAGCTCGGTTCGGCACCAAGCCGCGAATGCAACCTGTTATCCGGCCCCGCGCCCAATAGCGAGAACCCTTGCGTCAGCCGCAAATGGGTTCCGAGCGACAAACGCTCGTCGATTCGGGCAGCGTAGCTGGCGCCGACATGCGCGGCACGTATCGCGTCTTCGCTGAAGGTGAAGCCGTTGAGATCGCTCCGGGCATCCGTGAAATAGGCGCCGAAAAAGGCGGTGAGAGTCTGTGCCGTTGCCCGAATCACCGGGTAGCTCAGCAGAAAGTCGACCTGCTCGCTTGTGCTGACAAGGTCGATGCCCGGAGGCAGGTCGGACGCCTCCGATTTCGCGTAGGCAGCGCCGATCGATGCGCGCAGGCCGTCCGTGCCGATAAAGGTGGAGAAAGCGCCACGGAAGTACTGCTGTTTGTCGATCTCCGGCGATGCGAGTCCGGTAATGGATAGCGCGTCGCCGAAGCCAAACACGTTGTTCAGCGCGCCTGTGAGATAGGCCTGAAAGGGTGCATTGTCGAGATTGGCGCGATTGTCGACAGCGGTGGAGACGGTCACTTTCTCACTTTCGAGTGTGAGAGCAAGTGTTGCGGCACCGGAATAGACATCCATCGATTTGAGTTGTCCACCAAGCGTCACACCCGGAATGTCGCTGATGAGAAGCAGATAGCGCTCAAGTGTTGCCTTGCGGAGAGGCCGCTCCGCGACGATCCGGCGGCTGAAACCCTCGACCATTCGGCGGACCGCAGGGTCGGCGGCGTCGATCTGTATCTCGCCGACAAAGCCTTCGACGATCCGAACGATCAACACGCCGCGCTGCAGAACCTGAACCGGAATGTAGGCGCGCCCCAGCGCGTAACCGGCATCGGCATAGACCCGGTTCGCCTGATCGAGCGCTGCGCGAAGTTCGGCGGCGGTGATCTGGCGATCGAGCAATCCGGCAAACTGTGCCGCCAGGACATCCTCATCGACAGCGGTGGCGCCGACAATGCGGATACTCGATATACGAAAATTGAGCACATTCTCCGATCCATCCGGCAGGCCGAGATCTTCCTTCATCGCCGGAACCTCGCGGGGCCGCAGATCGGGAGCAGGCGGAGGCGGCGACAGCACCGTTCCGGGCGAAGGCGCTGTCAGTGGATTTGTGCCTTGAGCCAGTGCCGGGTGACAGATCAGCGCCACGCTCGATGCGGCCAGAAAAAGCTTGGCTGTGTATTGGAGCATGTTCCCTCCGCTTCGTGTCGAGGTCTCATGCCGCCGATGGTACAAGGCGTATGGGAACAATAAAGACGAGTACTGTATTTAATCTGAGTAACACGGAAACCATCCGTATACGGTTTGTCGAGATGTGTGCCGATCGTTCGACTTTCGCTGCATCCAATTTTCCACGATTTTGAGCGGTTCCTCGCGCCCGCTTCCAAGTAATCCTTTGGCTAAAAATTGGAATGGCTGGGCAAATTGTTGCCACAATCGGCGACAAGTCTGTGTGAGCTTGCTTGGAAGAAGTCGGGGGACGAGGCGATAGACCTATCTGTGTACGCTATAATTTGAGTCACAATTGACGTGTCGCTGAACTGGACCCGGGTCAAGTTTGTTTCAATTGTCGAATAAGACGCGCGATATCGGCGGAAGGCGGATATGAAATAGGTAGGTCAATATTGTTCCCCTACTGATCAGAGGGAGTATGCGAAGCGGTGCTCCGCATTGCGCAGTAATTATGTGTGGCGAAAATACTCGACAGTTTTTGGACAATGCATCCAAATAAAGGAGCCGCTTTAGGACTTTGTTGGCAAACGTGAGTTGTAAATCAAGGAAATAGTCCGGAATCCGGACCGGCTTCGGTTCGGGCGTTGGAGGCGCCATTGGTAGATGGCGACGACCGTCACGGGAGGGAATGCAGGCATGAATCTTGTGCAGCGTCTTCAGCGAAATCCAATCCTTCTTCTTGGACTGAGCATTTCCTTGATAGCTGTTGCTGTCGTGCTCATCTGGCTCAATCTTTCGGCGCGCGACGCGGCATCGGTGCAAACGGGTACGTCTCTCCAGGTTGCAGAAGGTCTGGAAGCGGCCGTGAGCGTTCTCGTTGCGGCGCACGACATTCCGCGCGGCCAGGCCGTGTCGGCGGGCGACCTGAGGCTGCATCGGATGGCCGGCCCGGCTCCATCGGGAAGTTTTTCAGATGCCTCCCCCGCAATAGGGCGCGTTGCGACAAATGACATTCGCGCTTCCCAGATCGTTTTTCGGAACAGTTTGAGCGACGAGCCGGCGGCCGCAGGCATCGCTGCGCTAATACCGGAAGGCCAACGGGCTTTCGCCCTTCGCGTGGCCGAAGAAGATATTGTCGGCGGCTTCCTGCAGGCTGGCGATCGTGTGGACGTCTTCGCGACCTTTCCCGGTGCGGTCTATGGGCAACAGGCCGGGATTGGTCAACGCGCGGGTGATCAGAGCAAGAGCGCGCTGTTGCTTCAGGATATGCAGGTACTTGCCGTCGGTGCGGCATTGTCGAGCAAGGGCACGGAGATCAACAATGGCGCGCGCACCGTCACGGTTGCGGCATCGCCAGATGCGCTCGCTCGTCTCGCTCTGGCGGGCAGGCTCGGTCACATCACGCTGGCAATTCGAAATCCCGCAGACAGAGACATGGTTCCAGCGGAGACGGTCGCCCTCGATGACCTGCGGCCGGGCGCGGCACCGGTTTCCACGGCCGAGACAATGGAAAAGAGCGGCGACGCCGGCCAGGCGACCGGCCGTCGTATTACGATTTATTCTGGCGCAAGTCAGAGCACAGTCATGGCGCCTCGCTAGTGCAGAGACACCGGAAGGACGAAAACGAAAGGACAGGAAAGTGAAGCAGTCGTTCGATCGACATCTACGTATGCCGACCTTGACGGTACTATTTGCTTTCCTGACGGCTTTTGCCTGGTTCGAGGTGGGGGCTCTGGCGGCAGATAGAAAACTTGATATTCCTGTCGGCGGTCAGCGCATCCTGAAGCTTGGACAGGTCGTGGATCGCATTGCAGTCGGTGATCCCGGGACCATCGACGTCAAGGTGGTCTCTTCGCGCGAGTTGCGTGTGCTCGGCCAGCGCGAGGGTACGACTGATCTTACCGTATGGTTTGCCGATAGCGGTGCCTCGCAATCCTATTATGTCGTGGTGGGCACCGATCTTTCCGGTCTTCAATCGGAGCTGGACAGAGACCCTGCGCTTGCGGATGTAAAAGCGGTCGAAACCGGCAAGAGTACGGTGCTGAAGGGGCAGGTCGACAGCCTTGAAGCGCAGCAACGCGCCAAGTCGACTGCCGAATCCTATGTCGGCAAGAAGGTAAATGACATGACGACGATTGCCGATCGTCGAATGGTGGCGGTCGAGGTGCGCTTCGCCGCCGTCTCAACGAGTACATTGAAGGCGCTCGGCCTCAACTTTCAGAGTCTCGGAAACAATTTTCAGTTTGCCGCTATCGGCCCGAACGCTTCGACAAGCTTCGGTTACACGCCTGGTACCGGTCTCGATCCGAACACCAGCCTGCCGCTCAGCCAGGCTTTCAACCTCTTCCTTGCATGGCCCGGCAGCGACCTTCTGGGCGTCATCAGCGCACTGAGCAGCGCCAATCTCGCGCAGCTTCTTGCAGAGCCCACACTGCTCGTGCGGAGCGGTGAGGATGCGGATTTTCTCGCCGGCGGCGAAATCCCCATTCCGGTGCCGCAATCGGGTGTTGGAAACGGCACGGTCACGATCGAGTACAAGAAGTTTGGCGTACAACTCGGCGTCGCAGCGACCGTACTCGACAACGACAGGATCGTCCTCAAGGTCAGTCCGGAGGTCAGCGAACTTGATTATACCAACGCGCTTGTCGTGCAGGGCTTCCGAATTCCGGCGCTACGCACCCGTTTGACGCGCACGACGATCGAGCTTGGAGACGGACAGAGTTTTGTGCTTGCGGGTCTCATGTACAGCACCTCAGGGAACATAGAGGAGCGTATACCCGGCATCGGCGAGTTGCCGATCGTCGGCGCCTTCTTCAAGCGCACTCAGAACGCACGTGAAAGACAGGAACTCATCATTGTTGCAACGCCACGTCTCGTCTCGCCGATGGAAGCCGGACAAGTGCCGACGTTGCCCGGTGTGGGCCAGCAGTACAACTCGGATCTCGGGCAGAACCTTCTCAATGTGAATACGCTTGACGATCATATCGTCAAGCACGGACTGATGAGGTAGCGCTCGCATGTACCGCATTCTTCTTGTGTCAGGCGACACATCGCTGATTGGCCGGATCAAGCAAGCCCTTGAGCCGATTTCGACCGTCATGTGCGCGGATCCCGCGATAGACAATGTGAAAGAGGTTGCAAGACAGTTTCGCCCGGAGGGCATCCTCGTGGACAACGATGTACGGATGGGCGCCCACACTGCCTTCGAGCGCCTCACGACGGTGCGCGAATGGTTGCCGAATCTGCCCATGATCGTGGTCGGAAACGCCTCGGGTGCACAGCTCATTCTGACGGCAATGCGTGCCGGTGCGCAGGACTTTCTCGATCGCGATGCCGCAGACGAAGATGTGAGAGCGGCGGTCACGCGACACTTCGGAACCGATGGGCCGCGCGATACAACAACCTCTCGTTTTCTGGCCGTACTGAGCGCAGGGTCGAGTGAGGAAGATGGAGATTTTGCCGTCAATCTCGGCGCCGCCGTTGCGACGGCACGGCCGGATGATGGTGTCTTGCTTGTCGATCTTGCCCTCCCGGCAAGCAACGCCGCGATTTCTCTCGGCCTTGAGCTTTCTTTTCGGATTAAGGAGGCGGTGAAGGAGATGTCGCGGCTCGATCGTGCGCTGCTTGATCTGGCGCTCGCGCGATGCCCGCGTTCCGGACTTTATGTGCTACCGCTTGCCGTTCACGGTGACGTCGACAGCTGGTCTGTAAACATTCACGACCTGCGGGCTCTTCTTGAGATCTTTCAATCGCTTTACGACGTGGTGATCGTCTCTTGCGGACCCTTCTCGAGGCAGGAAGAGCTGCTTGATCTGCCCGGCACCAGCGCACTTTTTTTCTTGCCCTGCAATCAACGTTTTACCTCGATCAAGGGCGCATCTGAAATGCTCCGGTTAGTCAAAGCGGTCCGTCCGGGCGAGGAGGAACCCGTTCTCGTCGTGCATGAGTTCGCGCCTGGTATGGCCCCGGACTCGGCAGGTATCAGGAGCGCAATCGGCGCGGACCGCGCCATCGAGCTGCCGGTACGATGGCGCCAGTTGGCGGAGAGCATCAATAGCGCCGAACCGCTTGCGCTCGCGTCTTCCTCGCCATATGCGCAACAGCTTTCGCGTTGTTTGCAGGATCTCAACCTTGTGCCGTGCGCGGAAATGGAAGACCAGAGACCGATCAAGTTGTGGGCGCGCAAGCTTCTCGGAGTGTTGCCATGAAAGCCATGCAGCCATATGTCCTCGATGCCGATCGTGCGAGTGACATAGGAATTTCTGATCGCTATCAGGAAATCAAGTTTAGGGCCTTCGGGCTGACGCTCGAATATCTTGACCAACAGGGCATGGAAGGCGAAACAATTCCGCTGGCCACGCTTCAAGATGAGATCGCACGGGCCATAGCGGTAGTGCTGATGTCGCGTGGCATTGCACTCAATACCCGCGAGCGGGCACAGCTTATTGAAGATGTCCAGAATGAAATTGTGGGCTTCGGTCCACTGGAGCCGTTGCTCAAGGACCCGACAGTCGACGATGTGATTGTCAACGGTCCGGCGCACATCTACGTCGAGCGACACGGTGAACTTGAACCCGTGCATACACGCTTCCGGGACACGACGCATCTGATGAACGTGATCCAGCGGATTGTGAGTCCCATTGGTCGTCGCGTGGATGAAGGCACACCTTATGTCGACGGGCGGCTACCGGACGGGTCGCGCGTCAACGTCATCATTCCGCCGGTTGCGCTTGATGGGCCCATCCTGTCGATCCGGAAGTTCAAGCGCATTCCGTTGACGGGCGAAGATCTCGTGCGCAGCGGAACAATGACATCGGAGATACAAAAATACCTTTCCGGTGCGGTGCGCGGGAAGCGCAATATCCTGATTTGCGGCGGCACAGGCTCCGGCAAGACGACATTGCTCAATGTGCTGAGCTCCTATATCGGCGCGAAGGAGCGGCTCGTCACAATCGAGGACGCGGCCGAACTCCAGCTTCAGCAAGCTCACGTTGTACGTCTTGAAACAAGACCGGGGTCACCCGACGGGGCGACGGAGATAACGGCACGAGACTTGTTGCGAAACGTTCTGCGCATGCGCCCCGACCGCATCATTCTGGGGGAGGTCCGGTCGAGCGAAGCGATCGAAATGTTGCAGGCAATGGGCACAGGCCACGATGGATCCATGGCAACGCTTCACGCAAATGGACCGCGCGACGCATTGGAGCGCCTCGAGATGTTGATCGGCCTGCACGGCTTCTCGGCCGATCTCCAGGCGGTACGTCGCTTTGTTGCGGGGACTGTGCATATCGTTGTTCACACGGCGCGGCAGTCGGATGGGAAACGAAAAGTGATGTCGCTATGCGAAGTGACGGGAATGGAAGGTCCGACTTACTCGATGCGTGAAATTTTCTCGTCCGAAGACGCCGACCGGAAGATGATCGTCTGAGGAGCAGGTGACAACAATGCAACAAACGTTGACCGTCTCTCTGGCTCTGCTCTGCCTCGGAGCTGGCGCCTGCGCGTTCTTTCTGCTTTGGCGGGCGCGCTTCACCTCGCATGTTGATGCCCGTCTGGGACTTCTCGTCGGGGAACCGAGAGCAAATGTCAACCGGCTGACAACGATGGGAAAATGGCCCGATGCAGTGAGCCTTCTGCCGGCTTTTGTACTTAATCGCCTGTACCGAGCAGGCATCGAGCTGTCTTCCGATCGACTGGCCGCGATCCTGATCGTCGGGCTTTGCCTCTGGATTGCGTTGACGATCGTCCTCGGATTTCCGGTTGCAATCATGATTGTTGCGACCACTTTTCTGCTCACATCCGCCATGATCGATTATCAGGCACGCCGCCGGATGAACGCTCTGTCGGACGCAATGCTGGGCTATTTCGACCGCGTTCGTCAGTTGCTCGTCATAGGAAACAGTCTTTCTGTCGCACTGGCCGGCGCGGTGCAGTCATCGCCGCCGATCGTAGGAGAGTTCTTCTCGCCTACCATCCGGCGTATCGCGAACGGAGCCGGTGTTGCTGAAAGCGTGAGCCATCTGGCGGAGGAGGTCGATCTCCACGAGCTTCGGCTTTTCAGTGCCGCCGTGGAAACAAACTTGCGTTTTGGCGGATCGTTGACGGCCATTCTGGCCAACCTGATCGACAACATTCGCCGCCGCGCCGCGGTAATGCGCGAAGTGCGCGTCAGTACATCGCAAATTCGGGCAAGCGCCTGGGTTCTTGGGCTCCTGCCAATGATCGTTGCTTCGATCGTCATGGTGCAGAGTCCCGAATATGTGCGGTGGTTCATCGATGAGCCGGTCGGACATCAGCTTCTGGTCTATTGCGCCGTATCCCAAATTCTCGGTGCCATCATGATGCGCGGTATCGTGCGCACGAGCTACTAAAGAGGAGAGAAAGTTTGCTGACCGGAGTCACGTGGACAATTGCAACGCTCGCCCTTGTTGTGGGTGCGATGGCATTTGTCTTGTCCCTCGCCCGGCTTCGCCGCCACCGCGAAGTTTCCGCGCGTCTATCTCTTCTCTTCATGCCCGAGCGTCGACGGGGAACGCCGATGGGATTTGTGCTGCGCGAACTGGAGCGTGTCGGGCGTCGGGTCGAAGGTGCCGCCGTCAATCGCGAACTTCAGGCGCTTGTCCTGCGCGCAGGGTTTTTTCAACCTGCCGCGCTTTATATTTTCGTGGCGCTCCGGTGTTTCATTGCCCTTTTTGTCTGCACGACAATTGTTGTCGCGCGGTCCAATGCTGGTGGGCCGGGCCCGACAGACCTCTTGCTTGGATTTTTTTTCGGCTACCTCTTCTACCGCTATGCGCTCATTGTATTGAAGATTTATGCAGACCTCCGAGCGGCCCGAGTTCGCCGCGAGCTGCCGCCTGTCCTCGACATAATGTTGATGACGCTTGATGCAGGTGTCAGTATCGATCAATGCATGCGTTATGTCGCAGATGCCGTCTCTCGTACCGCACCAGTCACGGGCGAGGTCCTGCGCCGTCATGTCGCCGATATCGATGCGGGCATGCCCTACGATGCGGCGCTTGATCGCCTTGGACAGCGGCTCGGTCTTGAAGAGGGTCAGGATTTTGCGGCCACGGTAAAACAAGCCATGTTCCGTGGAGGCGAGTTAGGCACAACCTTGCGCCGCTTCTCGATCGACCTGTCGGAAAAGCGCATGGCCACGGCACGCGAGCAGGTCGGGCGCAAGGCGCCCCAGCTGACGCTGGTGATGATCGTCTTTTTCATGCCGGTTCTCCTGATTGTGCTCGCGGGACCCGCGGTCGTGGACCTGACAGGCGCGCTGAAAACGGCTGGAGAGCAGCTTGCAAAAAGGGAGGCGGTACGATGAAGCAGAGTGTCATCATGTCGCTTTGTGTGCCGCTGCTTGGTGCATGCGCCGAGAACGGCTTCGATCCTCTCTCAGCCTTGGCGCCCAGCGCAGGTGAGGTACAGGAGCTCGACAGTGCCTCCACATCGCAACTCTACCTGAGCGTCGTGAACGGTCTGCTTGCGCAAGGCCGGTATCGCGCGGCGCTCGCCTATCTCGATCAATACGCGGTGAAGGAAAAGAGGACACCCCATTTCCGGCAGCTCCATGGGGAGGCCTTGCTCGGCACCGAGCAATATGACGAGGCGATTGCGGCATTCTCCTCGCTCGAGTCCACCGGGCTTGCGCCGGAGGGGTTTAATGGCCTTGGCCGGGTTAAGGCCGCGCAGGGAGACTGGCCGGTCGCTATAAGCAATTTCGAGCGTGCGGTTGCTCTGCGCCCGTCGAGTGCCGAGTTCCTCAACAATCTCGGTTATGCGCGACTTGTCGTAGGCGGCGACAGCCTTGGGAAAGCCGAATTCAACCTGCTCCAGGCGCAGGAGCTGGATCCTGCATCCGAGTCGATCCGCACCAACCTTCTGATTGCCCTCACGCTGGCTGGAAAGGATGAGGAAGCAGAGCGCCTGCTCTCCGGTATTCCTGCGTCGAAAAAACGGGCGGAGGTTCGGCGTTTTGCCGCCGATTGGGTCAAGCAGCACCAGGTAGTCGCCGATGCGGCGAAGGAGGATATGTAATGAGCAGGCTTTTCACCCATCGCATTCTGATGTGCTCAACGGCCCTGCTTTTGATGCCGGTCCTCGCTGCGTGTCAGACACTGACATCACCACCGGACGAAAAGCTTCGCACTGAAACAGTGCTTGATGCGCAGTACGCTGCCGTCGGCAAGCCAAAACCAATGCATGCCGATGAGGCCGACAGAATCTATGAGGAATACCTCAAAGGTATCGGTGAGAAACGGAGCGACGATTACCGCGGATCGCAGCAATAGTGTGCGGGCGCTGGAAACGGTTTGAAAGTCCGGAGCAGATATCCGGGAGAGCCGCCGCCTGAAACGGCGGTAAAGTCAGGAGGGTTAGATGTCTGAAAATGCAAAGACGTTTTTGCGTCAGTACATGGAAGACGAAAGTGGTATCTCGGCCGTTGAGTACGGCTTGCTCGCGGCCGGCATCGCGGTCGGACTATGGGCTTTTATGGGTGATATTGGCGATTCGCTAGGAACCATATTCAGCAATATCGAAGCGGATCTGTCAGAAGCCGCAGGCACATAGTATGCGGTCGGTTCCAGCGCATGTGTCCCTACTGGTATGATGAGCATGGTATTTCGCTTGGCGCTTCCTCAAAGGAGGGAGCGCCCGCGTCGCCATGCTTCGCGTGCGACGAGAGCGGCTCGGTTGCGATCGAGTTCGCGTTCGTCGCTGCGGTTTTTCTGGCTATTCTGTTCGGAATCATAGCCTACGGATTTCAATTCGCCACACGCATCGCACTATCCTATGCGGTGGCCGAAGGCGGTCGTGCAGCCGTGGCGGCGCTTGATGACAGCGAGCGCGAGGAGCGGGCCACTGGCGCAATCTATGCGGTGCTCGACGCCTATGAGCCGCTGATCGACCGGGACAGCGTGGCACCACCGATATTCCTCTGGGAAGATACGGCAATAGGCCGGGCCGTCGAAATTACGGTCGAATACACGGACTCCCGTTTTTCTCTTCTGCCGTTTATCCCAGCGCCGGACGGAACGATGCGAGTAACGACGACCTACATCGTGGCCGATCCGTCATAGGAGCATGTCATGGGCGCACGGGAACAGCCCGAGAGCGGCGAAACGGGCTGGGGCGTCGACGACCGGGCGGCGGCTTTCGCAGATCTTGCCTTGGCGTTTGCCAGAGCGGAAACGGCCGATTCTCTGCACACAGCGCTTGACGCTGCGGCTCGTCGTCTGGCCAAGTTTTTTGCAAGGCCGGTATCGATTTGTGAGGTCGGCCTTTCGCCTGACGAGAAGCCTTTGATTTTACGGCAGTCTTCGCTCGGCGGTCTGACTCTCGATGAGGGGAGAGAATTTTCTGACTGGTATGCGCAAGCTTGCCTCGGGAATCATGCATTGACGCCATTCCGAGGCGGCAGCTTGCGGGGTTTGCTCTCCCGCGGTGAGCCAGACCGAGACATCGGACTCCATATAGGGATCGTGCTGAAAGGCGGCGGTTTGGATGAGGAGCTGACGGCTCTTGCCCGCGGCCTGGCGGATATGGCTGCTACAACCGCCATGCGTGTCCATATGCAAAGGGCCGAGGCGCTGGAAAAGAAAAGTCTGGAGGACATGCGCACTGCGATGCGCGCCTGGCTTGAAATCGGTGTGGACGTGGCATGGGAGGCGTCCGAAGACGGTGTTCTTCGTTGCCGACGCGTCCTTAATCGGCGGGGAGATATCGCAAGCATCGTGGATGGCATGAACTTGAAATCGATCCGTGTCGATGATGACGGCCGGAATCTGCTCGATTTCACAAGGCAGCGGGGCAGCGTCCGACATGTACACGTTCGTCTGCCGGACGAGACGTCCGGCCGTCTCGCAGATGGCGAAGCCCTTTTTGTATCCTGCGCATCGTGTTACGCCATTGACGGAACGTCTTACGTCGGAACCTTTACGGTTGTCGAGCGTGGGGATCAGTCGCACAACACGCGTGAAGCTGCGGCAATGCTCGTGCAGATGCGAAGCGCCCGTGCGCGTGAGGAACAACATCGACGCGAGGCTGAAGCGATGTTGCAAGGGCTGCGCCTCTTGCTGGGTTCAAACTCATCGGCCGACAAGATGGCACAGCTTGTTTCTCTTGTCTGCGAATGCATCGGTGCAAGTGACGCCTGCCTCGTCGAACGCGGCTTCGATGGAAAAGCTCGACTTCTCGTTCCGCGGCAGCGAACGCTTTGCACTGGCGCCGATGCGGCACTCGACCTCGTTACAGGCGGCGCGACGGGAGGCGGTATGGTCGTGTATGACATCGAGCGAAGAGAAGGACGCAGCATCGCCGATGCGCTTGGTCTTGAAGGTCGGCAAATTGCCGTTCTCGCGCTGCCGCTTCGAGGAGAGGCTGCTTTTCTCGTTTGCACGACCCGCAGGTCGGCGGGCTTCGCGCCCGCAGATCTGGACTTCGCCGACAGATTCACGCTTCTGTTGCGTCAAGCGCTTCTCCTGCGCGAAGAGCAGTCTCAACTTGTTCATTCGGCCAAAATGGTGGCGCTTGGTCAGATGTCGGCAAGTATCGCACATGAACTCCGCCAGCCGCTGAACACGATATCGCTTGCGGTGCAGAATCTGGAGTATCTCCTCGATGCGCCGACATTCGACGGCGACGCGGCCGCAAAAAAGGTAAAGCGCGTGCTAGCGCAGGTGGATCGTGCGAGCGAGGTAATCGACCGGATGCGTCGTTTTGGGCGCAAGAGCATGGGAGAAAATGAGGCGTTCGCCTTGCGCGATGTTGTCGAGAACGCGGAAGCGATTATGCACCACGTCTTGCTGCGTAGCGGCGTCAAGCTGGAGATCGATGTGCCGCTAGATATCAGCGTTTATGCGGACCAGTTGCAGCTTGAGCAGGTTGTCGGAAATCTGATCCAGAACGCTATCGATGCGATCGAGGGTGTCGGGGCGAAGCACCACAACGAGGAAGGGATGATCACAATTACGGCAGCACCATCATCCGGTGAGAAAGAGAAGGTGGTTCTGCGTGTCGAGGACAATGGACCGGGCTTCAGTCCGGAAATCGCCGAGCGAGTGCTCAAACCGTTCTTCACCACGAAGCCAGCTGATCGTGGCACGGGACTCGGCCTCGCAATTTGCGATGCAATCGTTCGGGAAATTGGCGGCCGCATCGAAGTCGGCAATCATCCTGCGGGGGGCTACGTAGCGGTTACATTGCCCCGAGACACGGCTTGACGTTGTCTGCTTTCAATCGCCGCTCGGGAAGCCTGTAAAAAGATAACCCTTGCCGCGAATGGTCTTGATAACCATTGGGTGATCGGGGTTTGGCTCCAGCTTGCGACGCAACTTCACGACAATACTGTCGAGGCTGCGATCGTAAGGTTGCCATTGGCGATTGAATACGCGTCGGCAAAGCTCCTCACGCGTTTGCGGATTGCCTTCATGAGCCACCAATTCGATGAGTAAATCGCATTCCGCTGTCGTTAGTGGCACCAAAGCCCCGTCCGGCGTAGATAGCCGCCGGCGATGCGGATCGAATTTCCAGCGCGAGTTGGCTTCGTCCGGACCATCCGCCGACCCGCTCCCCCTGCGCGTGCTCGATCCGCCGGAATTTCCGGAGCGTCGCAGCAGCGCCCGGATGCGCGCCAGAAGTTCGCGCAGATTGACCGGTTTCACGACATAGTCGTCTGCGCCGAGCTCGAGACCGACAACCTTGTCAGTTGCTTCACCTTGTCCCGTGACCATGATGCAAGGTGTCAGGTGTGTCTTCCGGATTTCACGCAGCACGTCGAAACCATTATCCGAGCCGAGCAGGAGATCGAGAATGATAAGATCGAATTTGCCTTCGGAAAAAACTTTCAGTGCCGATTCTGCATCGGCAGCCTCCGCTACGGCCATGCCGTTTGCGCTGAGGTAGGATTTCATTTCCTCGCGAATTTCCGGATCGTCATCAACCAGCAGCAGCGACGCCGCGTGCGCGCCGGACGCATTCTCGGATTTGTCCTGCTCTGCCGTCATTGCCATCGTCGTTTCCTCCCGCCGAACCAAACAGCTCCAATGAAATCAAGACCAAAGTTCCCTTGAATGCGCAATCTCGGTTTTGGCCAAATGCAGGCTCACACCCCCGAAGAATACTACACTAAATCGGACGCCGGCTCACATACCTTTGGACTTGGAAAGGTTCGCGTCGGCCGATTGTGCAGCGCGCAATCTTTCCGAGTTCTTGAAAGTGCGTATCTGTTCTCCGTTTTCCATTTTGATGCGATGTGACTAGAATCACCATCATGCCTATTCACGAATCCATACAGTTTTCTACACCTTGCGAGGTGTTTTTCCCGGCAAGGTCGAACATATGTGATGCATCGGGCGCCTTGTGTAGCGTCATACCGAGGACCAGGCCATGAATTACGAATGCGAATTCAAGGACGACAGCCAGAGTCCGATCGATGACCGGATGACGGACTTAGCTGGCGCCGTCGAAAGCTTGAGCGACGACGAACTTCGGGATTTGCTGGTCGCTCTTCTCTCCGAGTGGCGCAAACGGTGCGACCTGAAACGGGCGCTTCCCAACTAGTCCCGACCAGTATCTTGTTTGCTGGCCGCTCGGTTTCGATTGGGCACCTATCTATTTGCAAGAGTACCCCCAGGCCAGACTCGTAACGAGATCGAGATTGGCCGGCAAGTCTCTGATTTGCGGACGCTGCTCCAGGAGTGCCAGAAAGAGCTGCCGGACATTCTCCGCACTTACGCCCTCGGGTGGGAGACAGAAGGTCTGCTTCCCGATATCGCGACGCACAAGTGCGTAGTGGCCGAGGAAGCCCTGAATATAGGCGCCGCAGACGCCAAGCCGCTGTCGCTCTTCGTCGGTGATGGCCTCGGCATTTGCCGGGTGGCTGCAAACCTGAGCGAGATCCGCGCCGGTCTGAAGCGCGAAGCGTTGCGCCGCATCAGCGGATCCCGCAAGAAACGTGTTTGCTGCCAAAAATCCTGAAATTGCCAAGGTGACCGCAAGAAAGTGCCGACTTTTGCACATCCTGTTCCTCCCATGTTGCGCAGCGTGTGCGTTTCCGGGAAGAAATCTATCAAGCTGAGTCAAGCAACTCGATCTTATGTTGTCGCATTTTGTCGATGAATGTCGCGATCGGCAGGCGGGTTTTGGCTTCTATCCGTCGAGGTTGCGTGGTGTAACGACAGCTTCCAGCGGCACGTTCGGCCTTAGCACAATGCGCGCCTGAGGCATCACGCGATCTGCATTAATGATTTTGATGCGAGCTCGCTGAGTAAAGGTTCCGAGAATGAGAACCGCCTCCAGCAAGGCAAAGCTTGCTCCGATACAGATGCGTGGTCCCCCGCCGAACGGAATGTAGATGTTGCGTTGCCGTCGGGCGGCTTCATCACCGAGAAATCGCATTGGATTGAAATGGTCGGGTTGGTCCCAATGCCGGCGATGCCGATGTAAAAGCCAAGGCGAGATAAGAACGCTCTCGCCCCGTTGCACGGTGATGTCGGACGTAAGCTCGACCGTTTTGATCGCTCTACGCATCAGGTTTGCAACCGGCGGATAGAGTCGCAACGCTTCATCGATTACAGCGCGCGTATACTTCAGTGCCGGCACGTCGTCGATCGTGAGCGGGCGTCCGCCGGTCACCCCGTGTACTTCCTCGTAAAGCCGATCTTGCCACTCGGGATGAAGCGTCAGCAGATACCAGACCCAAGTCATTGTTGTCGCTGTCGTTTCATGCCCTGCAAGCAAAAATGTCGCCACCTCATCGCGAACCTGATCGAAAGTCATCTCGTGACCTTCCTCGCTTTCCGATGCGGCCATCAACCGGCGCAGCAGTGTCGTCTCATCGCCATCGCTTTTGGCTTCCGACATAATGCGGTGTGCAAAGATATCGAGCTTGCGTCGCCCCGGCGCCACTACGGCCTCGATCACCCGGTCACGCAACGTCGACGGCAGAAAGGCGGAAGCGAGAAACATTGCCGGAAATGTGTCGAGCGTTGATGTCACGGTGTGAGAGATGGCATCGATATCCTTGTCGAGATTCGAGCTCAGGACCGCCTCGCCGATAATTTCAAGAGTCAATTTTGTCATCTCTCGATCGATACGGAAGATACCTTGTTGTTCCAATGAGCGACGTACAGAGCGCTCGGCTGCACGCACAAGGAGCGGTGCGAAATCACGTACGCTCGAATGTTGAAAGATTGGAGCGGCAAGCCTTCGGTTTCTACGCCACGTCGTGCCTTCGGCAGTCAGAAGGCCATTGCCCAGCAATGGCTTCAAAATGGCGAGCTGATTGTCGTCCTTGGGGAAATTTTCCGCATCGCTCACAAGAATGCGTCGGATGGCTTCGGGATCGTTCACAATCAAGCCTCGGCCGGCGCGTGCGACGCCCACCCGAAAGGCGCACGAATTTACCTCGTACCAGAAGTCGGGGTAGGAGGCGATCAAATTGGCAAGGAGATATGGCTTGAAAAGTGCGGCACCGATACCCGGAGGTGCTTTTGGCGGTATCGGCCGCGCCGGAACGATATCTTCCGGTTCCCCGGCTTCGATTTCCGCAAGCATTGCCGCCATGTCGATTATCTCCTTGTATTCTCCCTGTCGGCACTCACATCGGGTTAACGGTCGCGCCGCCGAACTCGCTCATCACGGACGAGACAAGTTCTCGGTTGTCGTGATCCCAGGGATGAAAATCCTTCTTGTAGAAATCGAGATACGGACGCATTAGTCCGCGCATTGCGCCGCGTTCTCCGAACAGAAACTTCAGTCCATTGCTCCACAGCCTTACTCGCGACCCTTCATAGTCGCGCAGCAGGAGACGCATGTTTCGGATTACATGGTTCGTGAATTCGATCGTCACGAGCACCATCGCAAGCCTGCGTCGCCATGTTCTGCCACCGATGGCAACAAAGACGTCAAAGGCAACTGACTTGTGTTCTGTTTCCTCGAGAGCGTGCCAACGCCACAACGCAGCCATTTTCGGATCCGCGTCTTCGAGACCTTCGGGGTTCCTGAAAGTTGCGTCGGCCAGAATGGCGGTCAGATGCTCGAAGGCGACGGTGCCCGCCAATTGTTGCCTTGCTGAGAGCCAGCGTCGCGCCATTGCTTGACGCCACTTGACCGCTCTCTCCATCTTTTCCAGCGGTATACCGCGCGCCCGGCATAACGCTTCGTTGTAGCGTTGATGTTCCCGGCGGTGGATAGATTCCTGTGCCGTGAAACCGCGAATCCGCCTGTCGAGTTCCGGGTCTTCGATCCTGTCGCGAAATGTCTTCACGCTGTCGATGAAGAACTGCTCGCCAAGAGGAAAGAGAATCGACATCGCATCGAAAAATGCGGTCCGGAACGGGTCATTACCGTTCCAGTTCGTGGCCAGGGCTTCGTCGATATCGAACTGCCTGTTACGCGGTACAATTTCGACATTTTCCGGCGTGCGGGAGAGGCTGGAGCTGTGCATGTTGAACCTGCTTTGTGAGGGCGTGCCTTGCGGCGTCTCTTTGACGCCTTAGATAAGGGTTTTGGTTGAACGTTGG
The DNA here is from genome assembly GCF_040882025.1 of Parvibaculum sp. Classification (GTDB taxonomy): domain Bacteria; phylum Pseudomonadota; class Alphaproteobacteria; order Parvibaculales; family Parvibaculaceae; genus Parvibaculum. The sequence continues at coordinate 51,584 of NZ_JBBECC010000202.1, forward strand.
AGGTCATGTTCGGCCAACATGGGGGTCATGAACGGACACGCGATGCGCATTGAACCGGGTTATGTCGAAATTTTTGCCGCCGTGCTGAAGGAGCTGGGCCACGAACCGATGGCTTTTCCTCTGCCGAATACAGGGCCGGTATCCGAAGACGAATTTCGCCGCATGCTGGAGAACCTCGTGTCGCTGACTGGCGAACCGTCTATAGCGCTTCGGCTGGGCGCCAATATGCATTTGGGAACCCATGGCTTGCTTGGCCACGCCATCCTGAGCAGCCGCAGCCTTCGCCAGGCCGCGGGCTTGATGATTCAGTACAGCCCGCTTCAGGGAGCGCAGGGACGGATTCAGCTCGCCTTCACGGGGGATCGCGCGATTCTGACATTTGATCCGCCTTTTACAGTCGACGGCGCACCCCATTTTTTGATCGAGCTTTTCTTTGCCGGCGTTCTTGCCGCATTGCGGCAACTGATCGGACCGCTACCGGATGAGTGCAGACTTGAGCTCGCCTACTTGCCGTCAATGCCCGACGATGTTTATCGCCGATATCTTGGGGTCGATGTCTCATTCGGAAACTCTGCGAACCGTTTCATCGGCCCCAACGATCGCATTGATCAACCCTTGTCGGCGGCGGCGATTCCCGTCGCCGAAATGTATCGGCGGCAATGCGAACGCCTGCTGCAGGACATGAACGCGAAAAGCGGGTTGGGCGGCGAGGTGCGCCGCATGATCCTAGACGCTCGGGGACGCTTCCCCGGCATGAGGGAGGCGGCGCGACGGCAGAACATGAGCGAACGTACGCTCCGAAGGCGCCTCGCGGAAGAGGATGTATCTTATCGCGGTATTGTCGACGAAGTACGCAATCATCTTGCCCGCGTATATCTTCGTGAAACGCCGTTGTCTGTCGCGGACGTTGCCTCGTTGCTCGGTTTCGACGATGTCGCAAACTTTCGCAGGGCCTTCAGAAAGTGGAACGGGTGTGCTCCGCAAGACTTCCGTATGCAGACTACGGCTCAAAATGAAACACGAAGTCTGTCATCTGACCTTCCGACATCGGACGAACAAACGCGCACTCAATTGCACACGCCTCCACACCGAAAGACGTTCGTGTGACCTAGGCTGCTTGCATCTCAACAGCTGGGAGGAGGTGCAGGTCGATGTCTGCAAACACAGCGAAAGCAGCGATCGCTATCGGCGCAATGTTTTTTGTCGCCGCGTGCAATTCGAATGGCTCGTCATTGGGCAGCGGCGGTGTTGGAGGCGGCGGCGGTGATGGTGGAGAAGAGCCCATCCCGGCGATAGGCGTGACCGGCGAAGGCGGCGTCACGGAAACGCTCGGCCTTGCAGAACTCGTCGACCCATTGCTCGGGACAGAAGGTGTTCTGGGCGGCGGCGGAGAGGGCCTTGTCGGCGGTGAGCTGCCCCCGGAAATGCAAGAGGGTTTGGAGCCAGTTGCCGAAGGTCTGGCGCCCGTCGTCGATGCGGCAGGAGAAAACTTGCCGCTTGGCATGGTGACGGAGCAAATCCCGGCCTTGGGTATTGCCGGTGAAGATGGTCTTGTTTACGACTTGGCAGGACAGGACCCGCTAAGCCTGCTTCTCGGCGGCAATGGGACGGTGCCGATGCTTGTTGGCGGCGGCAATGACGGCGCGCTCGGGGACGCCCTGCCGGAAGGCGCAATACCCGGGCTGCCTGAGGGCGGCGATGGCGGCTTGCCCGGTCTCGACGGTCTGCCGCTCATCGGCGATCTCCTCGGCGGCGGTTTACCTGATCTGCCTGGTGGCGAGGATGGTCTGCCTGGCCTCGACGATCTGCCGCTCGTTGGTGATCTCCTCGACGGCGGTTTGCCGGACTTGCCGGGCGGTGACGGCGGTGATCCGCTCGCTCCCGTCACGGACCTGGTTGGCGGCGTTGTCGGTGGCGGTCTCCCAGTCCCGGGCGCCGAATAGCAGGTAGCTCGTTCTGCCTGCAGCAATACGTGCGCGGAACCGCGGGGGCCGGGCCC
>NZ_JBBECC010000203.1:0-38169 GCF_040882025.1 Parvibaculum sp.
GGACAGCTCGACACGATCGCCGAACCAACGGTGCGACGCATGATCGCCGCGCGCCTCGCCGGCCTTGCGCGCGACATCCTCACCCTCGACCGCGCCATCCGCCGGGCCGTTGCAGAAGACGAGGTCATGAACCGCCGCTTCGTCTTGCTCGGCAAGGTCATGGGCGTTGGGCCGGTCCTCGCCTCGACCCTCATCGCCGACCTCCCCGAACTGGGGCGTATCTCCGCAAAGCGCATCGCCTCTCTCGTCGGCGTCGCCCCGCACGCCAGACAATCCGGCCGATCCGACCGGCGCGGCAGATGTATTGGCGGAAGGCGCCAGGTCCGGGATGTGCTCTATATGGCCGCCCTCAGCGCCATCAAGGCCAAGGCGCCGCAACTCGAACCCTTCTACCGAAGGCTCCGGCAAAACGGGAAGACCTTCAAGATTGCCATTACCGCTGTGATGCGGAAGTTCATCACCATCCTCAATGCCATCGTCCGCGACAGCATCAACGACCAGAAACAAATCGCAGCATGATCCACAGTTGCTTGACCCGGCAACCCAGAAGCCGCGCAAGCGGCGTCTCCCTTCACAAAAACTCTTCGCTCTGCCTCTCTTCGTCCCGCGCATCCGACTCACACGGACGGTCAAACCCGTCCGTCCACCGTCTTGCCGTCTGACAGCCGCGCCCGCGCGATGTCGGCGAGTTCAAAATTCTCAAGCCGCCTCATCATCACCTCATAGTCTTCGGCAGGCACGCAATAGAACGTCGGCTTGTTGCGGCTGAGGATGACCACCGGACCCTCGGCCTCCCTGACGACACGGGCTGGATTGGCTCTGAATTCGGCAATGCTGGCCGAGCAATCGGCGAATACGCGCTGGCTCATGATCACGTCTTCCGGTGCTGTTGAACGACACCAGATTAGTCGCTTTCCGGAACATTTCGAGTCCATGATAGCGGGGCCTCTTTCGCTGTTGGCCATTTCCGGCGAACAGGGCTAGAGATTCTCATCTGCCCCAACCGGCGAGCCGCCGCCTGCCATGACCTCCAAGCCCAGCCCGAAACCCGCCAGCATCGCCCGCTCCGCCGCCACCATCGGCGGCACCACGCTGGTGAGCCGCCTTTTGGGCTTCCTGCGCGACGTCATGATGGCGGCAGCTCTCGGCGCCGGCCCCATCGCCGACGCCTTTTTCGTCGCCTTCCGCTTCCCCAACATGTTCCGCTCGATCTTCGCCGAAGGCGCCTTCAACGCCGCCTTCGTGCCGCTCTTTGCCAAGCGCCTGGAAGGCGAGGGCAGGGCGCAAGCGCGGCGCTTTGCCGAAGACGCGCTCTCGGTGCTTCTGGTAGCGCTTCTCGTGCTGACGCTCGCCGCCGAAATCGCCATGCCCTGGATCATGCTGGCCTTCGCGCCGGGTTTCGCCGAGGACCCGCAGAAATTTGCCTGGGCGGTCGAGTTCACGCGCATCGCCTTTCCCTATCTCCTCTTCATCTCGCTGACGGCGCTGCAATCGGCGATCCTGAATTCGCTCGGCCGTTTCTTTCCGGGCGCTGCCGCACCCGTGATGCTCAACGTCACGCTGATCCTGGCGATCCTCTTTCTGGTGCCCCTGACGGACAATCCGGGTACGGCGCTTTCCTGGGGCGTCGCGGCGGCGGGCGTCGTGCAGTTCGCCTGGCTGGCCGTGTCGCTCTGGCGCGCCGGTTTCGTTTTGCGCCTGCGGTTCCCCAGACTGACGCCCGATGTCCGCCGTCTCTTTCGCCTCGGCGTGCCGGGCGTCGTCGCCGGCGGCATCACGCAGGTCAACCTCACCATCGGCACCATCATCGCCTCGCTGCAGGCGGGCGCCGTGTCGTGGCTTTATTATGCCGACCGGATTTATCAGCTTCCGCTCGCCGTCATCGGCATAGCGATCGGCGTCGTGTTGCTGCCCGACCTTTCGCGCCGCCTGCGCGCGGGCGACGGCGCGGGCGCCGCCAATGCGCAAAACCGCGCCGTCGAATTCGCGATGCTGTTGACGGTTCCGGCCGCCGCCGGCATCGCGGTGCTGGCCTTCGACATCATCGGCGTGCTTTTCGAGCGCGGCGCCTTCGGAGCCGCCGATACGCAAGCGACTGCGCTGGCGCTGATCGTCTATGCGGCGGGCCTGCCGGCCTTCGTGCTGATCAAGATTTTCCAGCCCGCTTTTTTCGCCCGCGAGGACACGAAGACGCCCTTGCGCTTCGCCGCCGTCTCGATCGTCGTCAACATCGCGGCAAGCATCGTCCTCTTCCAGTTCATCGGCTATGTCGGCATCGCGGTCGGCACCGTGCTCGCCGCCTGGACCAATGTCGGCCAGCTCGCCGCGCGCCTCTGGAAAAGAGGCGACTTCGCGCCCGACGCCGCGCTCGCCCGCGCCCTGCCGCTCATCGTCATGGCCGCCATCGGCATGGGCGCGGCCCTCTGGTTCGGCCGCGCCGCGCTCGGCGGGCCCCTTGCCGCCGCGCTGCCGCTGGCCCTCGCCACGCTCTTTGCGCTGATCGCCGGCGGCGCCGTCGTCTATTTCTTCCTCTGCCAGATAACGGGCGCCGCCAGGCTCTCCGACCTCCGCCGCGCCATCAGGCGGGGCTGAGAACCGGGGATTACTTAATTTAGGTCAGCCGCGCTGCCCGAAGCGGGGATAAGTGCTATTTATCCCCGGGGTCGGACCCGGGGATAAACCGCCGCCCGGAGCATTTATGACAGTTTTGTGACAGTTCCGTGACAGAGGGGGGGTTTTCTGCGAATCTTCGCTGCCTCTTGGGGGATTGCCTTCACTTCCCGTCCGCCGCATAAACCCTCCGCACGCCTGTTTCGGGGGCGGCGCGAGGCCACGGATTCGAGTGATGGAACAGCCCCAGAACCGCGTTTTTTCAGGCGTACAGCCCACCGGCAATCTGCATCTCGGCAACTATCTCGGCGCGATCCGAAATTTCGTTCCGCTGCAGAAGACGCATGAATGCATCTATTGCGTCGTCGATATGCACGCGATCACGGTCTGGCAGGATCCGAAGGAGCTGGCGTCGAACACCCGCGAGGTGGTCGCGGCCTATATCGCGTCGGGCATCGATCCGTCCACGAACATTATTTTCAACCAGTCGAAAGTCTCGGCCCATGCCGAGCTTGCCTGGATCCTGAATTGCGTCGCCCGCATCGGCTGGCTCAATCGCATGACCCAGTTCAAGGACAAGGCCGGCAAGGATCGCGAGAAGGCGTCGGTCGGTCTCTACGCCTATCCGGTGCTGATGGCGGCTGACATTCTCGCTTACCGCGCGACGCATGTGCCGGTCGGCGACGACCAGAAGCAGCATCTGGAACTCGCCCGCGACACGGCGCAGAAATTCAACAATGATTTCTGCGTGCAGGATTTCTTTCCGCTGCCCGAGCCCCTGATCATGGGGCCGGCGACGCGCGTGATGAGCTTGCGTGACGGTACGAAAAAAATGTCGAAGTCGGACCCTTCCGATCTCTCGCGCATCACCATGCGCGACAGCGCCGACGACATCGCGAAGAAAATCCGTAAAGCCCAGACCGATCCCGAGCCGCTGCCCGAAACGGTCGAAGACCTCAAGGATCGTCCGGGCGCCGACAATCTGGTCGGCATCTATGCGGCGCTCGCCGGCACGTCGAAGGCGGATGTTCTGGCGCTCTTTCCGGGCGCCCAGTTTTCGGTCTTCAAGCCGGCGCTGGCCGATCTCGCGGTCGAAAAGCTCTCGCCCATAACGGACGAAATGACGCGGCTGATGGCCGATCCCGCCTATATCGACAAGGTGCTGGCCGAGGGCGCCGGCCGCGCCCATGCGATTGCCGATCCGATCCTCGCCCGCGTCAAGGAGATCGTCGGTTTCATTTGAGGGGGCAAACTTGATCGCGCAGCAGTCCGATCCCATCTAGACTGGATGCCGCGCGTCCCGCAACCCGTGCCCGACGGAGCTTAGCCTCATGTCTTTCCGCGAACGCCTCGCCGCCATGTGGGACAGGCTGCGTCACCGCTGGATGTATCGTCGCGGCGACGGCAGCACGGCGCCTGTCGCGTCCGCCGCCGCCAAAAGCTTTTCCATCACAGGCCTCTTTGCGCGCCTCAACCGCCCCGGCATGGGCGGCCTTCTGCGCCGCGCGGCGATCGCGGTCGCCGTCGTTATCCTGCTTTATTATCCGATCGGCATGATCTGGGTTCACGCCGTCGACGACGATCCGGATTTCGTGCCAGCCGCAACCGACCTCGTGCCCGGCGGCAGTGAAGCGGTCGCCGTCGCTGCCGCCCTGATCGATCGCGAAGTCAATCGTCACAGTTGGGTCGCCAACGATCCGTTCTTCATGCCGGGCACGCTGCTCGACAACATGCCGAACTATCAGCAGGGCATCATGTCGGCGCTGGCGCGTTTCGGTTTCGAGCTCACCGACCAGCTCGGCCGCACGCGCGGTTCCTCGGCGGCCGATCCGGACCTGCAACAGGCGGCGGGCGCGCTGCAATATCCCGGCAATGTCTGGCTGTGGAATCCGAGCGTCTCGCTGATGCCGCAGGCAAGCTCCGAAGGTCGATACCGCGAAGCGCGCCTGAAACTCCTGAGCTACAACGCGCGCCTCGCGCAGGGTCAGGCAAATTACGACATGCGCGCCGACAATCTGCTGGCGACCATCGAGCGTTTCGCCGCCGATCTCGGTTCGTCCTCCGCCCTGATCGACAGCCATATTTCCGAAGCGTCGGGAAGCTTCTTCGACAGCGACGCCGACGACGTCTTCTATATGACGAAGGGCAAGCTCTACGGCTACTACATGGTCCTGAAAGCGCTCGGCAATGATTTCGCGCCGATCATCAAGGAGCGCAATCTGCAAAAGCCGTGGAACGAAATGATCGAGACCTTCCGCAAGGCGGCATTGCTCGATCCCTGGGTCGTCTCCAATGGTGCGCTTGATGCCCAGTTCCAGCCGAACCACCTGGCCACCCAGGGCTTCTATCTGCTGCGCGCCCGCACCCAGCTCCGCGAAATCAGCAATATCCTGCTGAAATAGGAGCCACACACCGCCGCTTGCTCCCTGCCGCCGCCGGTGGCAGCATCGCATCATGAGCGAAGTCAGGACAGACCGAACCGGCAAGGCGACCACGAAGCGGCGCAAATTTCTCGTTGTTGTCGACGGCACGCCGGAATCGGAAGTCGCCCTTCATTTCGCCAGCCTTCGCGCGACGCATACGGACGGCGTCGTCACGCTTCTCGCCGTTCTTGAGCCGGGCGAAGCCTCGCAGCAATGGCTCGGCGTTCAGAACATCATGCGCGAGGAAGCGCGTGCGGAGGCCGAAGAACTGCTTCACCGCCTCGCCGCCCATGTCAACGAATATGCCGGTATCGTGCCCGAACTGGTGATCCGCGAAGGCCGCGCCGCCGAAGAAGTGAAACAGTTGATTGAGGAAGATCGCGACATCGCGATTCTGGTGCTTGCCGCCGGCACCGGCAAGGAAAGCCCGGGGCCGCTGGTCACAATGGTGGCCGGCACCGCCGACAAGGCTTTCCCGATTCCCGTGACCGTTGTTCCCGGCAACCTCACCGACGAGGCAATCCGCGCTCTGGCTTGATTCTGCGGGTGTGACGGTCCATCTATAGAGAAAGCTTGTGGCCGCGTGCCGCCAATCCACGTCAGCAGGGTTTGTCATGTTCATCCAGACCGAGGCGACGCCCAATCCGGCGACCTTGAAATTTTTGCCCGGCCGCGAGGTTCTCGGGGAGGGCCGCGCTGCCGATTTTCCGACACGCGAAGCGGCCGAGCGATCGCCGCTTGCCATGCGTCTTTTCGCGGTCGAGAACGTCGCGGGCGTCTTCTTCGGCTCGGACTTCATCACCGTCACCAAGTCGGGCGGCGAGTGGCAGCATCTGAAGCCGGCGCTTCTGGGCGCGATCATGGAGCATTTCACCGGTGGCGCGCCGATCCTCTTTGCCTCCGCCGACGAAAGCGCCCATGCCGAGGGCAATGGCGAGAACGGCGACATCGTCCGCGAGATCAAGGAAATTCTCGATACCCGCGTCCGCCCCGCCGTTGCGCAGGATGGCGGCGACATCACCTTCCAGGGCTATGAAGACGGTATCGTCTTCCTCAACATGCAAGGCGCCTGTGCGGGCTGCCCGTCTTCCACGGTCACGTTAAAGCGCGGCGTGGAAAACATGCTGAAGCACTACATTCCCGAAATCGTCGAAGTCCGCCAGGTCTGAACGCCCGCCTGACGCGCAGTCAAACGGACGCGCCGGGGCTGGCGCGCGCCCGCGAACGCGCTATCGTGTCGGTTGTATTTCACTCCGGCACTTTCACGAAGGAGACAGCGGTCATGACGACGCTCGACGGTGACGCGCTCGATACGATCTTCCGCAAGGCGCGAACGCATAATGCGTGGACGGACGAGCCCGTTTCCGACGCGACCCTGAAAGAGCTTTACGAAGTGATGAAATGGGGCCCAACCAGCGCCAATTGTTCGCCCGCCCGGATCGTTTTCGTGAAGTCGAAGGAAGCGAAGGAAAAGCTCGCGCCGGCGCTCTCCGAAGGCAATCTGAAGAAAACCATGGCAGCGCCCGTCACCGCCGTTATCGGCTATGATCTCGAATTCTACGAACGCCTGCCCGAACTTTTCCCGCACGAACCGGCCGCCAAGACCTGGTTCAACTGGTCGGCGGAATGGGCGGAGATGACGGCTTTCCGCAATGGTTCGCTGCAGGGCGCCTATTTCATGATCGCCGCTCGTGCGCTCGGCCTCGATTGCGGCCCGATGTCGGGGTTTGACATGAAGAAGGTCGACGAGGCCTTTTTCGGCGGCACGACGGTGAAATCGAACTTCCTCTGCAATCTCGGACATGGCGATCCGTCGGCGCTCTTCCCGCGCAGCCCGCGTCTCGCCTTCGACGACGCCTGCAAGATCATCTGACCACGGAGCGGCCTTGATCGTCCTCGCCTTCGACACCGCGCAAGGCGCGCTTTCCGCCGCCGTTCACGACGGCGAGGGAGCTCTTGCCTCCGCGTTCGAACTCAGGACGCGCGGCCATGCCGAAGAGCTGATGCCGATGCTCGAAACGGTGCTGGCCGAAGCAGCCCTCGGTTTTGCCGATCTCGATGCCCTCGCCGTCACCATCGGTCCCGGCACCTTTACAGGCCTTCGCGTCGGGCTTGCTGCGGCGCGGGGTCTTGCGCTGGCGCGGGAGCTGCCGCTTGTCGGCATAACGACGCTCGAGGCCATCGCCGCCGACGTTGTCGCAGGCGACGGTGAAGTCATCGTCGCGGCCTTCGATGCAAAGCGCGGCGAGGTCTATCTGCAGGCATTCGATGCCGCACACGCACCCCTGACCGAACCCGCGCTGGTCGCGGTCGCAGATGTGGCGGCGCTGCTGCCGCGCCGAAAGCTTCTGCTGGTCGGCACCGGCGCGGCGTTGCTGGAGGTCGCGCTACACGATTTCGAGCGGCGTCTTGCCGACGCGCCGGCGCAGCCCCATGCCGATGCGGTCGCGCGCCTGGCGCTCCAGCGGCTGGAAGCGAAAGGTCTCGACGCCTTCCGCGTCGCGCCGGCGCCGCTCTATATCAGGGCCCCCGATGCGAAGCTTCCGGGCGGCCGCGATCCGGGCGAGGCCGCATGAACGCGGCCGCAATCCGTCCGCTCGCTGCCGCCGAATTCGAACAGGCGGCGGCGCTTCACGCGCTTTGCTTTGATGATTGGTGGGACGTGCCGACGCTGGAGCGTCTCCTTGCCATGCCGGGCGCCCTTGCGCTTGCAGCGGTTGCCACGCCAAAGGCACCGCTTGCCGGCTTCGTCCTCGCGCGAATCGCAGCCGGCGAAGCCGAAATTCTGACGATTGCCGTTGCCCCCGCCGCCCGGGGGCAGGGGCTCGGCCGCGGCCTTGTGGAAGCCGTTGCTGCAACCGCGCTTGCAGGTGGCGCGACGGCTCTTTTCCTCGAAGTCGCTGAGGACAACCAGCCGGCCCTCGGCCTCTATAGCCGGCTTGGTTTTCGTGACGTTGGCATGCGCCCGGCCTATTACGTGCGCCCGGCAGGGCGCATCGCGGCGCGTATCCTGCGGCTCGATCTTGGTACTGCCGCATTGTCGTAAATCCTTGATATTCGAAGGGTCATATGGGCGCTGCCGCTGCGGCCCGTCTGCCGCGCGCTAATGACAACGAGGCACATGTTGGCCTATGATGCCGGCGATGACAGACAAGACCACCATGACGGCTGCCTTGCGCCCCGAAGATGCGCCGAACGATCCCGACCGGATCGAGAATCTTTGCGTCGAAAAGGGCATGCGCATGACCGATCAACGCCGTGTCATTGCGCGCGTCTTGTCGGTTGCGCACGATCACCCCGATGTCGAGGAGGTCTATCGCCGCGCCTCCGATGTCGACAGCAAGATTTCGATCGCCACCGTCTACCGCACCGTGCGCCTCTTCGAGGAAGCCGGCATTCTGGAGCGTCACGATTTCCGCGATGGCCGCTCGCGTTACGAGCAGGTGACGGAAGAGCATCACGACCACCTGATCGATCTGCAGACGGGCGCTGTGATCGAATTTCACAACGACGAGATCGAGCGGCTGCAACAGATCATCGCGCGCGAACTCGGCTTCGAGCTTGTCGATCATCGCCTGGAGCTCTACGGCGTACCGCTCAATCGCGGGCGGCGGCCGGACGGTAAGGGCAACAAGGCGTGAGGCCCCACCGCCGTTGAACGGCGGGGGGTGTGGAGACGCACATGGCAACCGCGCGTGCCGCTGTTTTGCTGGCCGGCTTTATTTCCTCGGCGATCCTGTTGATGCCGCTTCAATGGCTGGGGCTGAAGCTCGGCCTGCCTTATGCGCGTGCGCTGCCCAATCGCTATCATCGTTTTCTCTGCCGTCTGATCGGCATCCGTGTGACACGGCGCGGTGAGCCGCACAAAGGCAGCGCCTGTCTGATTGCCGCCAACCACACCTCCTGGCTTGACATTCCGGTCATCGCCTCGCTCGAACCTTGTTCCTTCGTCGCCAAGAGCGAGGTCGCGGGCTGGCCCTTTTTCGGCACGCTGGCGCGCCTTCAGCGGACGGTCTTTGTCGAGCGCGAGCGGCGCACCCGCACCGCCCATTCGCGCAACGAAATTCATGCCCGTATCGCCGCCGGCGATCGGCTGGTGCTCTTTCCCGAGGGCACGTCGTCGGACGGCAATCGCGTGTTGACGTTCAAAAGCGCCCTGATGAGTGTTGCCCAGCTCACCGTCGTCAACGGCGAGGAAGACCGCGAGGCCGATCTGGTTGTTCAGCCGATGTCGGTCGCCTATGTGCGGTTGCACGGGCTGCCGATGGGCCGCTATTTCCGTCCCTTTTTTGCCTGGTACGGCGATATGGAGCTTTTTCCCCATCTCTGGGAGGCCTTTTCGCTCGGTCCCATTGAAGTGGTGGTCGAGTACCACAAGCCGGTCACGATCCGTGAAATCGGCAATCGGAAAGCGCTGGCCGCTTATTGCGAGAAGTGCTGCCGCGACGGCCAGGCCCGGGCCTTGACCGGCCGCTGGCCGGAGGTGGTCCCCGACGGCGCCGCGCTGGCCGCCGCCGAAGGGGCTGTGCGCCGGCTCGCAGGCGCAGGCGTCTAGATGGCCCTCCCCGGGCTTGCCCATTACGTGATAGGGTGGTGTTGAACCTGGGCCGATTGCCCGGCGCCACCGAGTTTGAGAGCGTCCGAAGGAGACGAGCGCACATATTGCCCAATGACACAGCGCCATTCCCTCCCGCCGCGCCGGGTCCGGCTTCGATGATCGAAGCCCAGCCCCGCGTGTCGCGCAAGAAAATCTTCGTCAAGACCTATGGCTGCCAGATGAACGTCTACGACTCGGCGCGTATGGTCGACGTCATGGCGCCCGAAGGCTATGACGAGGTCGTGACGCCGGAAGATGCCGATATCATCGTTCTGAACACCTGCCATATCCGCGAAAAGGCGGCCGAAAAGGTTTATTCGGAGCTTGGCCGCTTGCGAGCGCTGAAAAAGGAAAAATCCGATCGTGGCGAAAACCTGCTGATCGGTGTCGCCGGTTGCGTCGCGCAAGCTGAAGGCGAAGAGATGCGCCGTCGCGCGCCGATGGTCGATCTGATCGTCGGGCCGCAGACCTATCACCGCCTGCCGGAATATGTCGCGCGCCTCGCCAATGGCGGCCCGGCAATCGTTGAAACCGAGTTCCCGGCCGACGACAAGTTTGACAGCCTGCCCGCGCCCGAGCGCCGGAAAACGCTGGCGCGCGGGGCGACCGCCTTCCTGACCATTCAGGAAGGTTGCGACAAGTTCTGCACTTTCTGTGTCGTACCTTACACGCGTGGTTCGGAGTTCTCCCGCCCTCTCATCCGCATCGTGGAAGAAGCGCAGGCGCTGGTTGACGCAGGCGTGCACGAGATCACGCTGCTCGGGCAGAATGTGAATGCCTGGCATGGCGAGGATGCCCAAGGCCGTTCGGCGACGCTCGGCCGTCTCATTCGCGCACTGGCGGAAATCGACGGGCTTGCGCGGCTGCGCTACACGACAAGCCATCCGCGCGACATGGATGACGAACTGATCGCGGCGCATGCCGAGGTGCCGGCCTTGATGCCCTATCTGCATCTGCCGGTGCAATCGGGCTCGGACCGCATTCTCGCCGCCATGAACCGCCGCCACACCGCCGACGAATATCTGCGGCTGATCGATCGTGTTCGCGCGGCCCGTCCCGATATCGCGCTTTCTTCCGACTTCATCGTTGGCTTCCCCGGCGAGACGGAATCCGATTTCGAGGCAACACTCGCGCTGATCGACGCGGTCGGCTATGGGCAAGCCTACAGCTTCAAATACAGCCCCCGTCCCGGCACGCCGGCGGCGAGCGAGGAAGATCAGCTTCCCGATGACGTAAAGAACGAACGCCTGCAGCGTCTGCAGACGCTTCTCGGCGAACAGCAACTTGCCTTCAATGCGTCCTGCGCGGGTCGTGTTTTGCCGGTTCTCTTCGATCGGCGCGGCCGCGGCGAGACGCAACTGGTCGGGCGCAGTCCCTATCTGCAATCGGTTCATGTCGAGGACGCGCCGCCGCATCTCTTCGGAAAGATTGTCGATGTCGCGATCGAGGATGGCCACCGCAACAGTCTGCGCGGTCGCCTCCGCGAAAACGAAACCGTCACGGCGTGAAGATGTCGCCGCGATCCCGAAACGAACAGGGTGAAAGGACAGGGTGCAGTTGAGCGCAACGAGTGGGAGCAAGACGGCGGAAAATGCCGACAGTCTCGTGATCGCCTTTGACGACAACCGGCTGTTGACGGAGCTTTTCGGCGCGAACGACCGGCATCTGGCGCGGATCGAACAGGGTCTCGGTGTGCTGGCGACCTCGCGCGGCAACAAGCTGGTCATCACCGGCACCGCTCATGCGCGCAATCAGGCCGATCGGGTGTTGAAGGATCTCTATGCGCGCCTGAAATCGGGCGAGGAGGTCAATGCCGGCGAGGTTGACGGTGCGATCCGCATGGCGACGGCGCCCGACGCCGATCTGGAGAAACCGCAGGGCGGCGCAAGCGGCCAGCGAATCCAGACCAAACGCCGCGTCATCGGCCCGCGCTCGCAGACGCAGGGCACCTATATCGATGCGCTGATGAACCATGAACTTGTTTTCGGCATCGGCCCGGCCGGCACCGGCAAGACCTATCTTGCCGTCGCCGTTGCCGTCTCGATGCTGCTGCAGAAGCGTGTCGATCGTATCATCCTCTCGCGCCCGGCCGTCGAGGCCGGTGAGCGCCTCGGCTTTCTGCCGGGCGATCTGAAGGAGAAGATCGATCCCTATCTGCGCCCGCTTTACGATGCGCTCTACGACACGCTGCCCGGCGAACAGGCAATGAAGGGCATCGAGTCGGGTGAGATAGAAGTCGCGCCGCTCGCCTTCATGCGTGGTCGCACGCTGGCCAATGCCTTCGTCATTCTCGACGAAGCGCAGAATTGCACGCCGGTGCAAATGAAGATGTTCCTGACACGGCTCGGTGAAAACAGCCGCATGGCGATTACCGGTGACCCGAGTCAGGTCGACCTGCCGCTCGGCGCAAAATCGGGACTGAGGGACGCACTGGAAGTTCTGGATGGCGTCGATGGCATTGCGACCGTGCGCTTTACCGATGCCGATGTTGTGCGCCATCCGCTGGTGACACGGGTGGTCAAGGCTTACAACAGCCGTGATCGCGGCCTTCTTGGAGACGGCGGCAAATGACGGCGGCACGTACGGTGGCCGAGGTGGGGCGGAACGTCGAAGGCCAAAGCCCTGATTCCGGTCTCGCAATCGACATTCTGCATGAGACAGCCGGCTGGGACATGACGACCGAAGAAATCCTGCGCCGTGCAGCCACACATGCCTACGGCGCTATACGCGGTGCCGCGCCCGCCGAACTTTCCATCGTGCTGACCGACGATATGCGGATCGCCGATCTCAACAAGAGCTGGCGCGGCAAGGATGGCCCGACCAATGTTCTTTCCTTTCCGGCTGCCGAAATGCCCGGCGCGGCCACGGTCCTTCTGGGCGACGTTGTGCTGGCGCGCGAAACCATTGGCCGGGAGGCCGACGCCCAGGGCAAGCGCTTCGCCGACCACCTGTCGCATCTCACCATTCACGGCGTCTTGCATCTTCTCGGATACGATCATGAAAGCGATTCCGAAGCAGACGAGATGGAAGCGCTGGAGCGCGATATACTGAAAGATCTCGGCATCGCCGATCCCTACGACGCAGATCGCTTCTCCCATGAGTCCTGACCGACGATGACCGAGACGACCGACCGACCATCCCCCTCTTCCGCCGCGTCGTCGCGAACGCGCTTCGGCTGGCTGCGCGCACTGCTTGGCGGAAGCAATGGCGACAATACCTTGCGCGAAAGTCTCGAGGAGGTGATCGAGGAGCATGATGGGGCGCGGCGCAGCCTGACCGACGAAGAACGCCACATGCTGGTGAATATCCTCAGCTTCGGTCAGTTGCGCGTCGACGACGTCATGGTGCCGCGCGCCGACGTGATCGCGGTCGAGGAGAATGCCTCACTGGAAGAAGTATTGCGCCTCTACCGGGAATCGGCGCATTCGCGCATGCCGATCTATCGCGAAACGCTGGACGATCCGATCGGGATGGTTCACATAAAGGACGTCATGGCCTGCCTCACACCGCTGGAAGGCGGCACGGACGAGCGTCCGCCGTTCGCTCTCACGACAATCCGCCGTGAGGTACTGTTTGCACCGCCGTCAATGCCGGCGCTCGACTTGCTGGTCAAGATGCAAGCGACCCGCATTCACCTTGCGTTGGTGATCGACGAATATGGCGGTACCGACGGGCTGGTGTCGATCGAGGATCTGGTGGAACAGATCGTCGGTGAAATAGAGGACGAACACGATACCGACGAGGGCCCTGCGCTGGTGCGTCGCGAGGATGGCACCATCGATGCCGACGCGCGCTGCCCGATCGAGGAACTGGAAGAGATGACCGGCTTGCGGCTGATCGAGAACGGCGACGAGGACGATGTCGATACGCTGGGCGGGCTGGTGTTCTCGCTTCTGGGCCGCATACCGTTGCGCGGCGAAATGGTACGCCACCCGGCCGGGCTTGAATTCGAGGTGAAGGAGGTCGACCCGCGCCGCATCAAGCGCATGCGTGTCCATCTTCTGCCGTCGGCCGCGCGCGCAAGTGAAGCGGCATCCTCGACGTCCGCGGTGAGCTGAGCGCGTGCGCTTCGAGAACGGCCTGTCCGCCGCCGTCTATCATGTCGAGCGGATCGCCGCCGAGCTTGCCGAACTCCGCGGTTGGCGCCGTGCCGCCGCTGCCTTTCTCGCTGGCGCGCTGAGCACGCTGGCACTGTCGCCCTACAACTTCCTGCCGATTCTCTTTTTGACCTTCCCGGTCCTCGTCTGGTTGATCGATGGCGTCGGCGAACCGACTCGCTCGCGCCGCCGCCGCGTCATGTGGCGCGCCGGTCTGCTCGGCTGGTGGTTCGGATTTGGTTATTTCTTCCTTGGACTCTACTGGGTCGGTCACGCCTTTCTCGTCGAAGCCGAGAAATTCGCCTTCCTTCTGCCGCTGGCGGTTACTTTGCTGCCGGCGGGTCTGGCGCTCTTTACCGGCGCAGCCGCCGCCCTTGCGCGTCTCTTTTGGTTTCGCGGTTACCGCCGCGTAGCGGTCTTCGCAGTCGCGTGGACGGTTTTCGAGTGGCTGCGCGGCCATGTGCTGACCGGCTTCCCGTGGAATTTGATTGGCCAGAGCTTCGCGACCTCCGACGCTCTGATGCAGGCAGGCGCGATGGTCGGCGTCTACGGTCTGTCATTCATTGCATTGCTGGTTGTTGCTGCGCCCGCCACCTTCGACAGTCGCGTCCATGCGGCGCGGCGCGGGCCAGGCATCGAACTGCTGGCGGCGCCAGCCATCGCGCTGGCCGGTCTGGCGCTGGTCTGGCTCGGCGGCGCGGCGCGCATTTCGGCAGCCGACTTTGCCACACCCGCCGCGACCGGCACGTCGATCCGTATCGTCCATCCCAACACACCCTTTGCCGAAAACTGGAACGACTCCGGTCGCGTGCTCACTATCATCGGACAATTGCTCCGCATGTCGCGAGATCCGACGCCGGAACGTCCGCAAGGTATCGACGGCAACACCATCATCGTCTGGCCCGAAAACGCCGTGCCGGTATTGCTGGCGCGCGAACCCTATGTGCTCTCGGCCATCGGCCGTATCTTGCCGGAGGGTGCCAAGGTCATCGTCGGTTCGAACCGTGGCGAGCCGGCACCCGATGGCCACGTTTTCTACAACAGTCTTTACGTCGTCGATTCGACCGGCGCGATTGCAGCGACTTACGACAAGCATCATCTGGTTCCCTTCGGCGAGTATGTGCCGCTGCGCCACTGGCTCGGCCGTCTGGGCTTGCGCCAGCTTGTGCAGTTTCAAGGCAGCTTCGAGAACGGTTCTGGTCCGGTGACACTCGAGTTGCCGGGCACACCGCCCGTCAGTCCCCTGATTTGCTATGAAGTGATTTTTCCGGGCGGCATCGTCGCACCGGAAACCAGGCCGCAATGGCTCGTCAACATCACGAACGATGCCTGGTTTGGCGCATCCATAGGACCACATCAGCACTTGTCGCAGGCGCGCTTTCGCGCGGTCGAGCAGGGACTGCCGCTCATTCGTTCGGCCAATAGCGGCATTTCGGCCTTGATCGATCCCTATGGCCGCCTGGTGAAAAGCCTATCGCTCGACACCCAGGGCGTCATCGACGCACCTTTGCCGGCGGCGCTGCAACCGACGCTCTACGCCCGCCTCGGCGATGCCTTTCTGGCCTTGCTTCTGATAGCGACAGCTTTTGCCGCTTCATTCGGCCGTGAGCCGCTGAAACGATAGCCATGTTCAAAAGGCCTGGCTTTCGACGAGCAGCCCACGGATGTGGTATTGGCATGAATTACGGGAAATATATCATCAATATGCACGTATGTGCATATCTTTTTGCCACTGGCTGTTGACCCCGCTCTCGATCCTTGCAAAAACCTTGTCGCCGGACGGGCCGCACGGGCCTTGTTCGATGCAAAACTCATCTCAAACCCATGAGGGAGATCAAATTGGCGCGGTCGAATTTCCTGTTTACGAGCGAATCCGTCTCAGAGGGCCACCCCGACAAGGTTTGCGACCGGATTTCCGACGCCGTCGTCGATCTCTATCTTTCGGGCGATCCCTTCGCGCGGGTGGCCTGCGAAACGCTGACCACGACCAACAAGATCGTGCTCGCCGGCGAAGTGCGCGGCCCGGCTTCGATCACCAAGGAACAGATCGAGGAAACCGCGCGTCAGGCCGTGAAGGCGATCGGCTATGAGCAGGCGGGCTTTCACTGGAAGAACGCGAGCGTCGACGTGCTGCTTCATGCGCAGTCGGCGGACATCGCGCAAGGCGTTGACGCCAGCGGCAACAAGGACGAAGGAGCCGGCGACCAGGGCATCATGTTCGGCTACGCCTGCACCGAAACCGATGTGTTGATGCCCGCGCCGATCGTCTATGCGCATCGTATTCTGAAGCGCATGGCCGAGGACCGCCATTCCGGCAAGCGTCCCGAGTTCGAGCCCGACGCCAAGAGCCAGGTCACGCTGAAATACGAAAACCGCAAGCCTGTCGGCGTCACCTCCGTCGTCGTTTCGACGCAGCACAAGGAAGACGTTACGCAGGAGAAGCTGCGCGAGCTCGTTCGCGATGTCGTCAAGGAAGTGCTGCCCGACGGCTGGTTCCCGCCGGAAGAGGAATTTTATGTCAACCCGACGGGCAAATTCGTCATTGGCGGCCCCGATGGAGATGCGGGCCTGACGGGCCGCAAGATCATCGTCGACACCTATGGTGGCGCGGCGCCCCATGGCGGCGGTGCCTTCTCCGGCAAGGATCCGACCAAGGTCGACCGTTCTGCCGCCTATGCCGCGCGCTACCTCGCGAAAAACGTTGTAGCGGCGGGTCTTTCCGAGCGCTGCACCATTCAGCTTTCCTACGCGATCGGCGTCTCAAAACCACTTTCGATCTATGTCGATCTCCATGGCACCGGCAAGGTCGAGGAAGAAGCCGTTGAGCGCGCCGTTGCGAAGGCGATGGATCTCTCGCCCCGCGGCATCCGCGAACAACTCGGTCTCAACAAGCCGATCTACGAGCGCACCGCTGCCTATGGTCATTTCGGCCGTACGCCGGACGCGGATGGTGGCTTCTCGTGGGAAGCGACCAACCTTGCCGACAAGATCAAGGCTGAAATCCGCTAACCAGCAAAGCCCTTCGCGGCATGAGCCCCAGAAGTTCACATTTGGGCGGCGCGGCGGAAAAATCCCGTCGCCACATTTATGGACGGACCAAGGGCAAGACGCTGCGTTCCCGTCAGGCGAATTTGATGGAGACCCTGTTTCCCAAGGTCTCCATTTCGCTTGACGCCGCCTGCATCGATCCTCGCTCTCTGTTTGAGGATGTGGATGACATCTGGCTCGAGATCGGCTTCGGCGGCGGCGAACATCTGGCACACAATGCCGCCCAAAATCCCCGCATCGGCATTATCGGCTGCGAGCCCTTCATCAACGGCGTGGCGAAACTCGTCGCCGAGATCGATGAGCGCGATCTGAGGAACGTCCGTCTTCTTGCCGACGACGCGCGCTTCCTGCTTGAGCGTCTTGAGCCGGTTTCCCTGTCCCGCGTCTTTATTCTCTATCCCGATCCCTGGCCGAAAAAGCGCCACAACAAGCGCCGCTTCGTGAACGATGAGACCTTGGGCTTTCTAGCCGCCGCTCTGAAGCCCGGCGGCGAACTGCGCTTCGCCAGCGACATCCCCGACTACATCGCCTGGACGCTGGCCCATGTGAGCCACTTTAATCGGGAAAACGGCGAGACCTTCCGCTGGACGGCGGAAAAAGCGTCGGACTGGCGCGCACCCTATGAAGCCTGGCCTGGCACCCGTTATGAGGCCAAGGCAATCCGCGAAGGCCGGGTCCCGGTTTATCTGGCATTTGAACGCCTCTAGCATGGGAGGTCTTGCCCCGACCCCCGAAAAAGGTCTATATAGGCGTCAATTAGTCAGCGATGCTCTCGAGAGTGGGCTGTCTCCGGAAACGGGGGCCCGCTTTTTTTGTTTCTTGGGGGCCGCATTCGGAGAACGCCATTGGCAGCGACCGGTCTGGACAGGAAAGAAGCGAACGAGGCGGCAAATGCCGTCCTCGATACGCCTCTTGTTGCCGCGCCGGGCCCTGCTCGCCGCATTTTCGAATTGTTGCGCGGGCCCGCCGAAAGCATCGGCTTCGAGATCGTGCGCGCGCGCTTCGGTCTGCAGGATGGGCACACGCTGCAGATCATGGCCGAGCGTCCCGACGGTACGATGTGCGTTGCCGATTGCGAGGAGTTGTCGCGCACCATTTCGGCGCTGCTCGATGTCGAGGATCCAATTCCCGGCGAATACAATCTCGAAGTTTCCTCGCCGGGTATCGATCGCCCGCTGACGCGGCCCAAGGATTTCGAACGCTGGGCCGGCTTCGAGGCAAAACTTGAATTGACGGAACCGATCGGCGGCCGCAAGCGGTATCGCGGTCTCCTTCAGGGCATTGAAGACGGCGAAGTTCTCGTCGAATGCGAGATCGAAGGTTTTTCGGAACCGCAGGTTCTCGGCCTGCCGTTCCGATTGTTGGGCGAGGCGAAGCTCACGATGAGCGACGACCTTATCAAGGAAAGTCTCAAAAGACAGGGCCGGGCGGCACCCGCTCCCGACAGCCCCTCCGACGGAGAATAAAGAGAATGGCAACGGCAGTTAGCGCCAACCGGCTTGAACTGTTGCAGATCGCAGATGCGGTCGCGCGCGAAAAGTCGATCGACCGAGAGGTCGTCATCGAAGCGATGGCGGAAGCGATCCAGAAAGCGGCGCGTTCCCGCTACGGCGCGGAGAACGAAATCCGCGCCCGCATCAATCCGCAGACCGGCGAAATTCGCCTGGTGCGGTTGCTGGAGGTTGTCGAGACGGTCGACAATGATGCCATCCAGATCGACATCAAGTCGGCGCAGCGCCGTAATCCCGCCGCCCAGCTCGGTGACCTGATCGAAGATGAATTGCCCCCGGTCGATTTCGGCCGCATCGCCGCCCAGACCGCCAAGCAGGTCATCGTGCAGAAGGTACGCGATGCCGAGCGTGAGCGGCAATATGACGAATATCGCGACCGCATCGGCGAGATCATCAATGGCATCGTCAAGCGCGTCGAATACGGCAACGTCATCGTCGATCTTGGCCGTGGCGAGGCCATCGTGCGCCGCGACGAACTCCTGCCACGCGAAACATTCCGCAATGGCGATCGGGTGCGCGCTTATATCTACGATGTGCGTCGCGAGCAGCGCGGGCCGCAGATTTTCCTTTCGCGCTCCCATCCGCAATTCATGGCCAAGCTCTTCGCGCAGGAAGTGCCGGAAATCTATGACGGCATTATCGAGATCAAGGCAGTGGCGCGCGATCCGGGCAGCCGTGCCAAGATCGCGGTGCTCTCCAACGACTCGTCCATCGATCCCGTCGGCGCCTGCGTCGGCATGCGCGGCAGCCGCGTCCAGGCGGTGGTCAATGAGCTGCAGGGCGAAAAGATCGACATCATCCAGTGGTCGCCCGATGCTGCTACCTTCATCGTCAACGCGCTGGCACCGGCCGAGGTTGCCAAGGTCGTGCTCGACGAAGACGCCCAGCGCATCGAAGTCGTGGTGCCGGACGATCAGCTTTCGCTCGCCATCGGCCGTCGAGGCCAGAACGTGCGTCTTGCCTCGCAGCTCACCGGTTGGGATATCGACATCCTGACCGAGGCCGAGGAAAGCGAGCGCCGCCAGGCGGAATTCCAGAGCCGCAGCGCGACCTTTGCCGAGGCGCTGGATGTCGACGAGATGATCGCCCAGCTTCTCGCTTCCGAAGGTTTTGCCTCCGTCGAGGAAGTTGCCTATGTCGATCTCGACGAGATCGCCGGCATCGAGGGCTTCGACGAGGATACCGCACAGGAAATCCAGAACCGCGCCCTTGAATATATCGAACGCCAGAACGCCGAATACGATGAGAAGCGCCGCGCACTCGGTGTTGCGGACGAGTTGGGCGAGGTGCCGGGCGTTACGCCGAAAATGCTGGTGGCCTTCGGCGAAAACGATATCAAGACGGGCGAGGATTTGGCCGGCTGCGCGACCGACGATCTGATTGGCTGGAACGAAACGGTGAACGGCGAGCGCAAGCACCAGAAGGGTATTCTGGAAGACTTCGACGTCTCGTCCGAGGAAGCGAACGAGATGATCATGCAGGCGCGGTTGCGTGCCGGCTGGATCACCGAGGCCGACCTTGCTCCCGCCGAGGAACCGGCCGAGGAAACGGGCGAGGTCGGTGAAGAGGCATAAAGAGGACGACGAAGCCGAGCGGCGCTGCATCGTTACCGGCGAGCATGGCACAAAGACGGAGTTGATCCGTTTTGTCCTCGATCCCGAGGGTTGCGTGGTGCCGGATCTTGCCGGCCGGTTGCCCGGCCGCGGGCTCTGGGTCTCGGCGAGCCGCGCCGCTGTTGAAAAAGCGGTGGCCAAGGGCCATTTCTCGCGTGCTGCCAAAGCCCCGGCCAAAGCCGATGAAGGGCTTGCCGATCTTGTCGAGCGTCTGCTGGCGCGCCGCGCCGCCGATGCGCTGGGGCTGGCCCGCAAGGCGGGCGCGCTGGTGGCGGGTTTCGAGAAGGTGACGACAGCCATCGAGAAGGGCCGGATCGCCTGCCTCATCGAGGCTCGCGATGGCGCCGAGGATGGCCGCCGCAAGCTCGAACAGCGCCTTCGGGTGGCGAAAGAGCTGGAGATTCTGGCCGATGTACCTGTTTTGAGCCCCCTCTGGGCGGACGAAATGGGTTTGGCATTGGGGCGCGGAAATGTGATACATGCAGCCCTGATCCAGGGAGGCATGCAGGCAAAAGTCGTGGCGGATCTTGCCAGGCTGGAGCGCTATGGGCGGAAGAACCGCCCGGAAAACGCCCGCGCGGGCCCATGAGGGCGCGAAGGGCGAATGGGTAACCGAAGGACCGGAATGACCGATCAGGCCGATACGAGCGAACGCAAACCGAAAACAGGCGGCAAGACGCTGAGCCTGAAGCGGACGGTCGAGTCTGGCCATGTGCGCCAGAATTTTTCGCATGGCCGCACCAAGACGGTGGTCGTCGAGAAGAAGAAGAGCCGCACGCTGAAAACCGGCGCGGCTGCTGCCGAAGAGCCGGCGGTCGCGAAAAAAGCGCCCGCCGCCGCAAAAAAGCAGACGGCAGAGCCGACGCCTGCTGCCGCTGCCGTCGAAGCCGAAACCGCGAAGCCGGCAAAGAAAGCCGCTGCGCCGGCCGCGGTGGCCGCACCGGCTGCGGCTCCCGCCGCCAAAGAAAAGCCCGCCAGCCGTGCCCGCTCCGGCATTGTGTTGCGCACGCTTACTGAAGAAGAAAAGCAGGCCCGTGCATTGGCGCTCGACAGCGCGCGCGAGCGCGAAGGCGAGGATCGGCGTCGCGCTGAAGAAGAAGCGAAACGCTACGCCAGCGAGGATGAGCGCCGCGAGCGCGAACGCGCCGAAGCCGCCGCCCGCGCTGCGGAGGAAGCCGCACGCCTTGCCGCCGAACAACAGACGCGTTCGCGCGCCGCCGAAGAGGCCAAGCGCCGCCTCGACACCGAAGCGCCCGTCGGCCGCGTTGCAACGAAGGATATGAAGAGCGACGAAGTCGAGGACGACGACAAGCCGAAGCGTGGCGCCGGCCACACGCCGGCCAAGCCCCCGGTCGCGCGTCGCACCGAGGAGCGCCGTCGCGGCAAGCTCACCATCACCAAGGCATTCGACGACGAGGGCGATCGCCAGCGTTCGCTCGCGTCGATGCGCCGCCGCGTCGAGCGCGAGCGCAAGAAGCACATGGGCATCCAGGAAGCCCCGCAGAAAATCATCCGCGAAGTCGTCATCCCCGAAATCATCACGATTCAGGAACTCGCGAACCGCATGGCGGAACGTGCAGTGGATGTGATGAAGATTCTGATGAAGCAGGGCATCATGCTGAAGATCACCGACGTGATCGACAGCGATACGGCCCAGCTTGTCGCCGAGGAACTCGGCCACACGGTCAAGCGCGTTGCAGAATCGGACGTCGAAGAGGGCCTTGTCGGCGAGGACGATACAACCGAGTCGAAGAAGCCCCGCGCGCCTGTCGTCACCGTCATGGGCCATGTTGATCACGGCAAGACATCGCTGCTCGACGCGTTGCGCAAGACCGATGTGGCGGCCGGCGAAGCAGGCGGCATCACCCAGCATATCGGCGCCTATCAGGTGAACCTGAGCTCCGGCGAGCGCATCACCTTCTTGGACACGCCGGGTCATGCGGCATTTACCTCGATGCGCGCACGCGGCGCGAAGGTCACCGATATCGTCGTGCTGGTCGTCGCGGCGGATGACGGCGTCATGCCGCAAACGGTAGAAGCCATCAATCATGCGAAGGCGGCTGGCGTGCCGATCATCGTGGCGATCAACAAGATGGACAAGCCCGACGCCGATCCGAGCCGCGTCAGGAACGAACTGCTGCAGCACGAAATCGTCGTCGAGGAATTCGGTGGCGACGTGCTGGCCGTTCCGATTTCGGCGAAAACGGGCATGGGTCTCGACAGGCTCGAAGAAACGATCCTTCTGCAAGCCGAACTTCTCGACATTCGCGCCAATCCCGATCGCGCTGCCGAAGGCATCATCGTCGAGGCCAAGCTCGATCGCGGCCGCGGGCCCGTCGGCACCGTACTGGTGCAGCGCGGCACGCTGCGCGTCGGCGACATCATTGTGGCCGGCGCCGAATGGGGCCGCGTCCGCGCCCTGATCAACGATCGCGGCGAAAATGTCATGAGCGCCGGTCCTTCGGAGCCTGTCGAGGTTCTGGGTCTTGGTGGCGCGCCGGAAGCCGGCGACGTGATAAGCGTCGTCGAAAGCGAGACGCGCGCCCGCGAAGTCACCGAATACCGTCAGCGTGTCCAGCGCGACAAGCGCGTCGGCACCGGCGGCCGCACCTCGCTCGACCAGATGCTGTCGCAGTTGAAAGAGCAGGACAAAAAAGAGCTGCCCATCGTCGTCAAGGCGGACGTGCAGGGTTCGGCGGAAGCCATCGTGCAGGCGCTCGAGAAACTCGGCACCGACGAGGTCACCGCGCGCGTCATTCATGTTGGCGCCGGCGGCGTTACCGAGAGCGATATCACGCTGGCGACCGCATCGGGTGCGCCTGTCATCGGCTTCAACGTCCGCGCCAACGCGCAGGCGCGCGAAGCGGCACGGCAGGCGGGCGTCGAGATTCGGTATTATTCGGTCATCTACGATCTTGTGGACGACATCAAGGCGGCGCTCTCCGGCATGCTTTCGCCGGAACTGCGCGAAACCTTCCTCGGCAACGCCGAAATCCTGGAAATATTCAACATTTCCAAGACCGGCAAGGTTGCCGGCTGCCGTGTCACCGAAGGCGTGGTGCGCCGTGGCTCCAGTGTGCGCCTGATCCGCGACGATGTGGTGGTGCATGAAGGCAAGCTTTCGACCTTGAAGCGTTTCAAGGACGAAGTGAAGGAAGTGCAGTCCGGTCAGGAATGTGGCATGGCCTTCGAAAGCTATCAGGACATGCGCAAGGGCGACGTCATCGAGTGCTTCGATGTCGAGGTGGTGAAGCGCAGCCTCGCCTGATCGCGGGGCCGCCACCCGGCCCGGCACGTGCCGGGCCGAATGAGAGACGCCGTCATGGCCAGGAAACACACACATCCATCGAAGGGCCCAAGCCAGCGCCAGTTGCGCGCCGGCGAGCTGGTGCGGCGTGCGCTTTCCGACATTGTGGCGCGCGGCACCATTCGCGATCCCGAATTGATCGAGCGCACCTTCTCCGTCACGGAAGTGCGTATGAGCCCCGATCTGCGTCATGCGACCTGCTTCGTCGCGCCGCTCGGGAAGGGCGATGCCGCTGCCCTCGCCGCGGCGCTGACACGGGTGCGCGCTTACCTGCGCGGCCAGCTTTCGCGTGAGGTCACCTTCAAGTTCATGCCCGACCTCACCTTCGAGCCCGATACCTCCTACGACAAGGCGAGCGAGATCGACCGTTTGCTGCATTCGCCTGAAGTGGCGCGCGATCTTTCGCTCGACGTCGACGAGGATTGAGCGCCATGTCCCGCCGCAAATCAGGCGAGGCGGTGACAGGCTGGGTGATCGTCGACAAGCCTTCGGGCCCGACTTCCTCCGACGTCGTCAATCGCGTCCGCCGCCTCTTCAACGCGCGCAAGGCCGGCCATGCCGGCACGCTCGACCCGCTGGCGACCGGCATCCTGCCGGTAGCGCTTGGCGAGGCGACAAAAACCGTTCCCTTCATCATCGATGCCATCAAGGGCTACCGCTTCACGATTCGCTTCGGCGAGGCGACCTCGACTGACGATGCCGAGGGCGAGATCGTCGAGCGGAGCCCCGTCAGGCCCGCCAGACCCGAAATCGAGGCCGCGCTCCCTCGCTTCAAGGGGCTCATCGAGCAGGTTCCGCCGGTCTTTTCGGCCATCAAGATCGACGGCGAGCGTGCCTATGCCCTCGCCCGTGCGGGCGAGACGGTCGAGATGAAGCCGAGGGCGGTTACGATCCATGAAATCCGCCTTTTGGGCTGCCCGGCTTCCGATCAGGCCGAGCTCGAAATCCTTTGCAGTAAAGGCACTTACGTCCGTTCTCTGGCCCGCGACCTCGCTCGAGCCCTGGGCACGGTCGGCCATGTTTCGGCCCTTCGCCGCACCCGTCACGGACCTTTCGGCGAGGCGGCGGCAATTCCGCTGGATAAACTCTGCGCCTTGGGCCATATTGCGCCCGCTCCCGACCTTGGGGCCCATTTGCTGCCGCTCGAGACCGCGCTGGACGACATCCCGGCTCTGGCCGTGAGCGGCGAGGATGCGGCCCGCCTGAAACAGGGTCAGGGGATTTTGTTGCGCGGACGCGACGCACCCATCCTTTCCGGATCGGTTCTGGCGGTCCATCGGGGAGACCCGGTGGCGCTCACCGAATACGAAAAAGGCCAGCTTCGCCCCGTGCGCGTGTTCAATCTCGTATCATAGGAGATACCGATGTCGATTACGCCGGAACGCAAAACCGAGCTGATCAAGGAATTTGCCGGCAAGGATGGCGACACGGGTTCGCCCGAGGTGCAGGTCGCAATCCTCACCGAGCGCATCGTCAACCTCACTGAGCACTTCAGGGGCCACGCGAAGGACAATCATTCGCGTCGCGGTCTGTTGAAGATGGTAAGCCAGCGCCGCAGCCTTCTCGATTATGTGAAGAAGAAGGATCAGGCGCGTTATGAAAAGCTGATCGCCCGTCTGGGGATCCGGCGGTAACGGGGTGCGGTTTGTCGCCCCATCGGTCTCGCAAGGCGCGGCGCCTGCCCGAACGGTCTCCGGACCCGAAGGGCGGGCGTGTGCTTTTGTGGGGCTCAAGTCAGAGACAATCGTCCGTTAGCGGATGGCTGTGAAGCGGCTGGACCTTTCGCCTTCGTCTCGTGGCGTCCGGTCCTGCGTCAAGTTCGCGTAGCGCAAGTTCGCGCACGCCGCGTCAGTCCTCCAGTTTGTCCGGCCGCCGGGAAGGCGGCAGAAAAGCGCCCGCCGCATGATGGTGGAAATGAACGCATGATGAGCGGCGGCGCGGAACAGGAAACCGATATGTTTGAAATTACACGCGAAGAAATCGAATGGGGCGGTCGTCCGCTCATTCTCGAAACGGGTAAGATCGCCCGCCAAGCCGATGGCGCGGTGCTCGCGACCTACGGCGAAACGACGGTGCTCGCCACGGTCGTCGGCGATCGCAAGCCCAAGCCTGGGCTCGATTTCTTCCCCCTGACCGTCAACTACCAGGAAAAGACCTATGCCGCCGGCAAGATTCCCGGCGGCTTTTTCAAGCGCGAAGGCCGTCCGAGCGAAAAGGAAACGCTGGTCTGCCGCCTGATCGACCGTCCGATCCGCCCGCTCTTCATCAAGGGCTTCAAGAACGAAACGCAGGTCATCGCGACCGTGCTCTCCCACGACATGGAAAACGACCCCGACATCGTCGCGCTCGTCGCCGTGTCGGCCGCGCTGACGATTTCGGGCCTGCCCTTCATGGGCCCGATCGCCGCCGCCCGCGTCGGCTATATCGGCGGTGAGTACAAGCTCAACCCGATGATCGACGAGATGGTCGAAAGCGATCTCGATCTCGTCGTCGCCGGCACAGCCGACGCCGTGATGATGGTGGAATCGGAAGCCAAGGAGCTTTCCGAGGACATCATGCTCGGCGCCGTCATGCATGGTCACAAGCATTTTCAGCCGGTGATCGACATGATCATCCGCCTGGCCGAGAAATGCGCCAAGGAACCCCGCGCCATCGACATCAAAGACAATTCCGGTCTTGTCGCCAAGGTACGTTCGCTGGTCGAAGACGACCTGCGCGCCGCCTATGGCCTCAAGGACAAGGGCCAGCGCCACACGGCGATCTCGCAGGCAAAGGACAAGGCCAAGGCCGCGCTCTGCAACCCCGAAGATCCGAACGCAGTGCCCGAAACCGATGTCGGTGGTGTCTTCAAGGAAATCGAAAGCGATATCGTCCGCAATTCGATCCTCGATACCAGGAGCCGTATCGACGGCCGCGATCTCGAAACGGTGCGTCCCATCGTTTCGCAGGTCGGCATTCTGCCGCGCACGCATGGTTCGGCTCTTTTCACGCGCGGCGAAACCCAGGCGCTTGTGGTTGCAACGCTCGGCACCGGCGACGATGAACAGTTCGTCGACGCGCTGGAAGGCACTTACAAGGAAAACTTCCTGCTGCACTACAACTTCCCGCCCTTCTCGGTCGGCGAGACGGGTCGTGTCGGCTTCACCGGCCGCCGCGAAGTCGGTCACGGCAAACTTGCCTGGCGGGCGCTGCGCGCCGTGCTGCCGCCCAAGACCGAATTCCCCTACACGCTGCGTCTCGTCTCGGAAATCACCGAGTCGAACGGTTCCTCGTCCATGGCGACCGTTTGCGGTTCGTCGCTGGCGATGATGGATGCGGGCGTGCCGGTGAAACGCGCCGTCGCGGGCATCGCGATGGGCCTGATCCTCGAAGGCGAGCGCTTCGCGGTGCTCTCCGATATTCTCGGCGACGAGGATCACTTGGGCGACATGGACTTCAAGGTGGCCGGCACGTCGGAAGGCGTGACCTCGCTGCAGATGGACATCAAGATCGCCGGCATCACCGAAGGTATCATGAAGCAGGCGCTCGCCCAGGCGCAGGGCGGCCGCATTCACATCCTCGGCGAGATGGCGAAAGCGCTCGACACGGCCCGCCCCGAAATGGGCGAGCATGCGCCGCGCATCGAAGTCATCAACGTGCCGACCGACAAGATTCGTGAAGTCATCGGCACGGGCGGCAAGGTGGTACGCGAGATCGTCGAAAAGACCGGCGCCAAGATCGACATTTCCGACGACGGCACGATCAAGGTAGCCTCGTCCGACGGTGAAGCGATCCGCAAGGCGATTGCCTGGATTCAGGGCATCGTCGCCGAGCCGGAAGTCGGCAAGATCTACGAAGGCACGGTCGTGAAGGCCGTCGATTTCGGCGCCTTCGTGAACTTCTTCGGCCCCCGCGACGGTCTGGTGCATATCTCGCAGATGGCGCCGACCCGCGTCGAGCAGGTCTCCGACGTCGTCAAGGAAGGCGACAAGGTCAAGGTCAAGCTGCTGGGCTTCGACGACCGCGGCAAGGTCCGCCTGTCGATGAAGCATGTGAACCAGGAGACGGGCGAAGAGATCGTCTATGAAAACGAGCCCGCCGAGCAGCCGCGCGAAAAGCGCGAGGGCGGCGGTGGCGGTCGCGGCCGTCGTCGCGAACGCGACTGAGCGCACGTCGCTTTAAGTTGAAGAGGGCGCCGGTTCATCTGGCGCCCTTTTTTTTAACGCCCGTCATTCTCTTGCAAGCGTGGGCAATGCATTGGGATCGGCCTCGATCTGGGCGGCGATTTTCCGCCATGCCGCAAGGCGCTCCGCCGAAAGAGGATGCGTCGCCGTTATCGAAGCCGCCCTTTTGTCACCCGCCTTCGCGAAGGTGATCCAGACTGTTTCGCCGGCCGCGAGGTCATAGTCTGCTCGCTTCAGCAGGAAGGCTGCCAGATAGTCGGCATCAGCCTCCCGCGTGATCATATAGCGGGCACTGCCGCTGAAGCGCGACGCCGCAGAGGCTGGTGAACTCCCGCCCAGCGCATAACGCATCGTCTGATGACGCCGCATCGCCACCATTGTCGAAACGTCGTCGCCGTTCAGGCGGTGGGCAACCTCATGTGCAAGTATCGCAGCGATGGCATCCGTACTGCCGAGATATTGAAGAAGAGCGACGGTAATCCAGACAACGCCGTTCTCGTCGGCAAAAGCGTTCACAATCTCGCTATCGGCTATGCGGAGTGAAAAATTGCATGTCTCGGACTGGATAGCTGCGCATATGGGCGGCATTGTGCTGCGCAGTCGCTGCGCTGCACGATCCGCCATGTCGACAAGTTCATCGACCGTCTTGCCGGACTTGGTAGGAGCCGAAGCGCGGTTGATTGTTGCCTTCGCCTCTTCCACCTCTGCCTTGTCGGGGGTGGGACGTTCATACGTGATGGCCGCGCATTGACTGACAAGCAGCAGCGGTGCAATCAGAAGCGCCGCAGCGAGCGAGCCTGATTTCCCCATCTCATCCCCCTTGCTTCGGTCGATCCGGCGGCAACACGAAACTGGGCTTAAGGTTAGGTGACCCGGGAAGACAGGAAAAGGCATTGTTCGTTGCCCATGCCAGATGGCCGTTGTCGTGGGTGGGACTGACCTTCGGTACCGAAAGCGCTAGGATCGCGGGGCCAGCTCATGCTGGCCCCGTTTTCCGTTGGAGATACCCGATGCGTCTGCCCACCGCCTTCGCCGCCGCTCTCATTCTCTTCGCCGCTCCCGCTTTTGCCGATGAGACCGCACCTGCCGATGATTGGGAAGCGCATGTCACGGCGCATGACCGCGACCGCCTTACTCGTTATGAGGACGCGGTAACCAAAGGCATGATGGAATCGCGTGTCGCCGGCCAAGAGCATGGCACTTACAACGCGCTTGTGAGCGTCATGGAAGCGACGCTCGCTTCCGCCGATCCGGACAAGCTGAAGGGCCAGTGGAACTGCCGCACCATCAAGGCGGGCGGGCCTTTTGTGGGCTTCGTCGTCTATGGCTGGTTCCGTTGCGAAATTGTCGAGAAGGACGACCGGCTCTTTTTTGAGAAACTGACGGGCTCGCAGCGCCAGTCCGGTTTCCTCTATCCGCGCGATGAAAAAACCTGGGTGCTGCTCGCCGCGCCGAACGAAGATCATTCCGGTCCGATCCGCGATTACTCCGGCCCGGAAGGTGGCGTCACGGACCCGCAGATGATCGACCAGCCTGCCGTCGCCGCGCTTCTTGTGGATGGCCGCGCCCGCATCGTCTTCCCCTGGCCGGCCCTCGAATCGACCTTCAACGTGCTGGAGATGACACGGCGCTAACCCGTCATCATGTACCGGTCCCAGAACCCCGCCTCGGGTTCGATCTGCTCCACCACATCGACCCAGAGCCCCGACGGATCGTGAAAGCCGAAGCGCCGCTGGCCGAAAGGTTCGTCGGTGAGCGGCAGCGTGATCGGCAGCCCGCGGCCCGTGAATTCTTCATGCGCGGCCTTGGCGTCATCGACCTGCAATTCGAAGCACATCCCCTTGCCTGAAAAAATCTCCGGTCCGGGCGGCGCGGAGGGGTGGTCGGGCGACATGAAGGCGAGACTTGCCGATCCCTCGGTGCCGAAAAGCAGCACGAACCAGCTCGAGGAAAACACCGTCTCGAAACCAAGATGTTTTTCATAGAACGCGGCGCATTCATGCAAGCGCGGCGTTACGATGATCGGATAGCGGTCCACGAAACGCATGGGAGTTCTCCTTCGTCTGGAATTTGACATACGGACAGTCTGTATTTGAAACATAGAAAACGGACTGTTAGTATGTCAATAGGCGTGTGGCGGAGGGCGGAAATGACCGGCATAAGAGAGAGGAAGGCGCAGAAAACAAGGGCGCAGCTCGTATCGACCGCGCGCCGCCTCTTCGCAAAAAAAGGCTACGCCGCCACCTCGACCGAGGAAATTCTGCAAAAGGCCGGCGTCACGCGCGGTGCGCTCTACCACCATTTCAGGGACAAGGCGGCGCTCTTCGAAGCCGTCTGCGTCGCGATGCACGAGGAGGCGGTCGCCGAAATTTCAGGCGTGACCGGCGAGGACGTGCCGCCCTTCGACGGACTTGTCGCCGGCTCGCTCGCCTGGCTCGATCACACGGCGAAACCGGACGTGAACCGCATCCTCATCGTCGAGGCACCCGCCGTTCTCGGCTGGGAGCGCTGGAACGCGCTCGACCGGATGTATGGTTTCGGGGAATTGATGATCGGCGTAGCGGCCGCGCGAGACGCGGGCGCCATTCGCGAGATCGGCGCGGAGGAACTGGCGGTGCTGCTCAACGGCGCGATGAATGCCGGCGTGATATGGGCCGCAAATGCCGGCGGCGGTCAGAACCTTCGCCGCATGAAAAAGGCCGTGCGCGAATTGCTCGGAGCCCTGCGCGCCTAGCCCTCGCCGTTCTCGATCATCTTCAGCTCTTCCGCGCGCGGCATACCGATAATGTTGAAGCCGCCATCGACATGATGCACTTCGCCGGTCACGCGCTCCGACAGGTCCGAAAGCAGGTAAAGTCCGGCGCCGCCCACATGATCGAGTTCGATCGATTCCTTGATCGGCGCATGCGCCTTGTTCCATTTGAACACATAGCGCGCATCGCCGACGGCGGAACCCGCCAGCGTCCGCATCGGCCCGGCCGAAATCGCGTTGACGCGAATGCCGTGCCGGCCGAGATCGACGGCGAGATAGCGCACGCTCGCCTCGAGCGCGGCCTTCGCGACGCCCATCACATTGTAGTTCGGCATCACGCGGGTCGAGCCGCCATAGGTCAGCGTCACCATGGAGCCGCCCTGCGTCATCATCTTTGCTGCGCGGCGCGCGACATCGGTGAAGGAGAAGCAGGAAACATCCATCGTGCGCAGGAAGTTTTCCCGCGTCGTGTCGACATAGCGGCCCTTGAGTTCGTTCTTGTCGGAATAGGCGATCGCATGGACGACGAAATCCATCCGGCCCCATTCCTTTTCGAGCGCCTCGAAGGTCCGGTCGAGGCTTTCGCCATCGGTCACGTCGCAGGGCAGCAGCAGGTTCGAACCGGCCGATTCCGCCAGCGGCTTGACGCGCCGTCCGAAGCTTTCGCCCTGATAGGTGAAGGCGAGTTCGGCGCCATGCGCCGCCAGCGCGCGCGCAATGCCCCAGGCGATCGAGTGATCGTTGGCGACGCCCATGATCAGGCCGCGCCGCCCCGTCATCAGCGACCCGGTCAATATCGGCCGCCGTTCACTCGGCTTTTCATCGGACCCATGCATGGATTGTCTGTCCCCCGAATTTCTACCGCTTCACGCCCTGCCACCCGGTCAGCCGCCATGGCGCTGGAAAGCCAGCGTCGCATTGGTGCCGCCGAAACCGAAACTGTTGGAAATGGCCAGATTGATATCCGCGCCGTCGATGCGCTCCCGCGCGATATTGGCATCCGCCACCGCCGGATCGATCTCGTCGATATTGGCGCTGGCCGCAATGAAGCCGCCCTGCATCATCAGCAGCGTATAGATCGCCTCATGCACGCCGGCCGCGCCCTGCGCGTGTCCCGTCAGCGATTTCGTCGCGCTGATCGGCGGCATCTTCGCGCCGAAGACCTCGCGGATCGCATTGATTTCCGGAATGTCGCCAACCGGCGTCGAGGTCGCATGCGGATTGATGTAGTCGACCGGCGCCTTGACGTTTTCGAGCGCCATCTTCATGCAGCGCACCGCGCCCTCGCCCGACGGCGCCACCATGTCCGCGCCGTCCGCTGTCGCGCCATAGCCGACGATCTCGGCATAGATCTTGGCGCCGCGCGCCTTGGCGTGTTCGAGTTCTTCCAGCACAAGGATGCCGCCGCCGCCCGAAATCACGAAACCGTCGCGATCCTTGTCATAGGCGCGGCTGGCCTTCTCCGGCGTATCGTTGCGCTTGGCCGACATCGCGCCCATGGCATCGAAGAGTACCGACAAGGTCCAGTCGAGCTCCTCGCCACCGCCGGCAAACATCATGTCCTGCTTGCCCCACTGGATCATCTCGGCCGCATTGCCGATGCAATTGGCCGATGTCGAGCAGGCCGAGCTGATCGAATAATTGACGCCCTTGGTCTTGAACCAGGTCGAGAGGTTCGCCGAACAGGTCGACGACATCGCTTTCGGAACCGCGAAGGGCCCAACTTTCTTCGGGCCTTTCACAGGCTCGGTGCGCGCCATGTCGGCGGCAGCGACGATCGCTTTTGTCGAGGGCCCGCCCGAGCCGACGATGAGGCCGGTGCGCGGATTGCTGACATCGCTCTCCTCGAGCCCCGCATCGCGGATCGCCTGGTCCATCGCCGCGCAGGCATAGGCAGCGCCATCGCCCATGAAGCGGCGGGCGCGGCGGTCGACCGCCTGTTCGAGATCGATCTTCAGGCTGCCGTGAACCTGGCTCCTGAAACCCATCTCGGCATAGACGTCGGATTTGACGATGCCGGATTTTCCTTCGCGCAAGGATGCCAGCACTTCCTGCGTGTTGTTGCCGATGCTGGAAACGATCCCCATGCCGGTGACGACCACTCGTCTCATGGCAGCCTCTCTTTCAATACGGCCCGACATCGGATGCCGGATTTCGATTATAGCGGTTTGCTGCGGCCCGGCGCGTCAGGCGGGCTGCTCTTCCGTGGCAAGGCCGACCCTCATGTCGCTGATCGTATAGGCGATCACGCCGTCGGCCTTGATCACGCCATCCGCCACGCCGAGCACCAGGCGCCGGTTGATGACGCGTTTCAGATTGATGACATATTCGAGCTTTTTGACGGCGGGCGTCACCATGGCGGAGAATTTCACCTCGCCCACGCCCAGCGCGCGTCCCTTGCCCTGGCCGCCGATCCAGCCAAGGAAGAAACCGAGAAGCTGCCACATACCGTCAAGGCCGAGACAGCCCGGCATCACCGGATCGCCTTCGAAGTGACAGCC
Source organism: Parvibaculum sp. (assembly GCF_040882025.1). Taxonomy (GTDB): domain Bacteria; phylum Pseudomonadota; class Alphaproteobacteria; order Parvibaculales; family Parvibaculaceae; genus Parvibaculum. The sequence continues at coordinate 32,623 of NZ_JBBECC010000203.1, forward strand.
GAAAAACCAGAGATCGGGTTTGATGTCGAACTCGGCCAAAATCTGGCCCTTGTCGTATTCGCCGCCCTTGTCGGAAATATGGGTGATGCGATCGATCATCAGCATCGGCGGCAGCGGCAATTGGGCGTTGCCCGGTCCGAACAACCGGCCATGGCCGCATTCGAGCAGGTCTTCGAAACTGTATGCCGCTTTCTGGTCCGCCATTCGGGTCCGCTCGCTTGGGGCCCGCGTGATCGCCATTTCGGGCGGAGTGCCGGCCGGTCTCGTTCCTGGGCGGTCTGCGCCGCCTCCCTTGGCCGCTTGGTAACACACCCCGGGGTCGGCGCAAACCCTCGCTTTTGTTCCGGCGCCCGCCCGGCCGCCATCCCCTAACCCTCTCCAGCCCTTGACAAATAGGTGACGGACCCCCTATCTATTGTTTGTAACGATTACAAACTGCACCGTTTAAAGGACGATCCGCGTGACGCAGGAAAGGCCCTACACACAGACGCTCGGCAGGCTGCGCGAGGCGGGGCTGCGCCCCACTAGGCAGCGGCTGGCGCTTGGCCGCCTGCTGTTCGATGGCGGCGACCGCCACGTGACGGCCGAGGCGCTTCACGACGAGGCCCAGAAGGCCGGTGTCAGCGTCTCGCTGGCAACCGTCTACAACACGCTGCACCAGTTCACCGGCGCGGGCCTCCTGCGCGAAGTCGTGGTCGACAGCGCCCGCACCTATTTCGACACCAACATCGAGGATCATCACCACTTCTTCGTCGAGAAGGATGGCGCGCTGATGGATATTGCCGGCCATGACGTCACCATCGGCAAGCTGCCGGCGGCGCCCGACGGCATGGACATCGCCCGGGTCGATGTGATTGTCCGGCTGCAGGACCGCACCGGAAAATGATCCGGCCGACTTGATAATTCTTCGCAAAAACAATCACTAAAAACTTTGTTTGGAATACCTCCAAACTGTTGACCTGCGCCCGCGCTGGGCATATTATTATCGTTAATCCTTCGGACGCTTCGGCAGCGAGGCATCGACGGGAAGGATCCTGCAAGGGACAGTTGCACCGGCATTCATTTGCCCGCGCCTTGTCCTGTCAATCGCATAACGGGTGAGGAGCATCATCATGCCAGCGCTTTCCGGTTCCAAGACCATGGACAATCTCAAGGCGGCATTTGCCGGCGAAAGCCAGGCCAATCGCCGCTATCTCTATTTCGCGCAGAAGGCCGACGTCGAAGGCTTCAACGATGTCGCCGCCGTCTTCCGCTCCACCGCCGAAGGCGAAACGGGCCATGCGCATGGCCATCTCGAATTCCTCGAGGAAGTCGGCGATCCGGCGACGGGTGAGCCCATCGGCGCCACCGACATGAACCTCAAGGCCGCCATCGCCGGCGAGACGCACGAATATACCGACATGTATCCGGGCATGGCCCGCACGGCGCGCGACGAAGGCTTCGACGAAATCGCCGACTGGTTCGAGACGCTGGCCAAGGCCGAGAAGAGCCATGCCGGCCGCTTCCAGAAGGCGCTCGACAGCCTCGGCAGCTAGAGCAATTCCAGGAAAAGTGGAAACCGGTTTTCCGTCCGGAATTGCGTAAAAACAAAAGGTTAGAGCGGTTCATCGATTCCGTGAAACGATGAACCGCTCTAGGTCGCTTCGAAACGATCCGGATGGCGGGAGATTGCATGTCTCCCGCCGCCTCTTCCCTGCCGTTCACATCCGATATCGGAGACCTGTCGATGAGCAGCCCGAAAGAAGGCAGCCCAAAAGAGGGAAGTACGGGGGCGCCCACGCGCCATCCGCTCGACTGGCACAATCCCGATTTCTACGATCTCGAAAAACTCGACGCTGAAATGCGCCGCGTCTTCGACATCTGCCATGGCTGCCGCCGCTGCTTCAATCTCTGCGACAGCTTCCCGCGCCTCTTCGATCTGATCGACGAGAGCGTGACCGGCGAACTCGACGAAGTGAAGTCGGAAGGCTTCGCAGCCGTCGTCGAGGCCTGCACGCTCTGCGACATGTGCTTCATGACGAAGTGTCCTTATGTGCCGCCGCATGAATTCAATCTCGATTTCCCGCATCTGATGCTGCGCTACCGCGCGGCCGAAGCGAAGAAGAAGGGCGGCTATCCCTTTGTGCCCGGCCAGCTCGCCGAGACCGACCGCAACGGCAGGCTCGCCGCCCCCATCGCGCCCGTCGCCAATTGGGGCTCGAAGCGCGGCAACGCGCTGACCCGTCCGGCGCTCCAGGCCGTTGCCGGCATCGACGCCCGCGCCGAGCTGCCGAAGTTCCACGGAAAAACCTTCGCCATGCGCGCAAGGGCGCAGGACAAGGCCGGTCTTGCCGCGCCGAAGGAGGCGCCGGCGAAAGGCCGCAAGGCGGCGATCTTCGCCACCTGTTTCGTCAACTACAACAATCCGGGCGTCGGCGAGGCCGCGCGTCTGGTGCTGGCGCATAACGGCGTCGAAACCGAAGTCGCTTATCCCGGCTGCTGCGGCATGCCCTTCCTCGAACAGGGCAATATCGCAAAGGTTGCGGCCCAGGCCGAAAAAGTCGCGCAGGACATGTGCGCCTGGATCGACAGGGGCTACGACATCGTCGCGCTCACCGCCTCCTGCGGGCTGATGTTCAAATTCGAATGGCCGCTGATCCTGCCTGATAATGACGACGTGAAAAAACTCGCCGCCGCCACTTTCGACATCGACGAATACATCGTCGACATCGCGAAGAAGGAAGGTCTTGCACCGGGCCTGAAGCCGGTCGAGGGCGGCGTCACCGCGCATCTCGCCTGCCACGCCCGCGCCCAGAACATGGGCGCGAAATCGGCCGAGATGCTGCGCTTCATCCCGGAGATCAAGCTCGACGTCGTCGAGCGCTGCTCCGGCCATGGCGGCACTTTCGGCGTGATGAAGGACACTTTCGAGACCGCGATGAAGGTCGGCCGCACGGCCGCCCGCAATGTCGCGAAGACCGGCAACAAATATGTGACCTCGGACTGTCCGCTCGCCGCCAAGCATCTCGTCCACGAGATCGACACCATGGGCGAGCCGCAACGGCCGGCGGCGCAGCATCCGGTCGAGATCATGGCGCGCGCCTGGGGGCTTATCTGAGAGATGACAGCGATGAAAAAGGAAATCACCCCCGCCGACATTCTGCCCTGCGAGACCTATGCGAAGGAGCGCAGCGAGCGCCGCGCGGCGGTCACGGCGCTGAAGAAGAACCGCCGCATCCCGGTCGGCCCGCACGCGACTTTCTATTTCGAGAACTACGACACGATGTTCCAGCAGATTCACGAAATGCTGCACATCGAAAAAGGCGGCGACGAACAGGTCGCCGACGAACTTCGCGCCTACAACCCGCTGATCCCGCAAGGGAACGAGCTGGTCGCGACGATCATGTTCGAGATCGATGATCCCGTGCGCCGCGATCGTTTCCTGCGTTCCATCACCTGGGTCGAGAAGCATCTCTACATCGATGTCGGCGGCGAACATGTCGTCGGCGAGGCCGAGCTCGATGTCGAGCGCACCAAGGCCGACGGCAAGACCTCATCGATCCATTTCGTGCATTTCCGTTTTACGCCCGGACAGATCGAAAAATTCCGCGACCCGAAGGTCCCCGTCATGGCCGTCGTCGCGCATGAGAACTACCACCACATGGCGATGCTCCCGCCGGCGGTGCGCGAAGCGCTGGCGAAGGATTTCGCCTGAGCCAAAACAGCCCTGGACGGACTACTCGAACTCCTCGCCCGGATAGACGCCCCACAAGACGCTTTGCTGGGCCCAGCCGCTATGCCCGCGCGCCTCGAGGCGGCACCAGCCGGCCTTGCAGCCCCTGACCGCGGCGACGATGCCGGGTTCGAGATAGGCGACGACATCGGCCGCCGCGTCGGGCTTGTCGTGAAGCGCGCGCGGCTCTTCCTTGTCGCCGGTCACGATGACGCTGCGCGCGCCGTCGAGCATCGTGTGCCAGATCCAGCCGCCATCGCCGTCATGATCGCGGATGCGCCGCCAGTGATTCGATTCGGCAATGATCTCAAGCGGCACCCCCCGCTTGGTATAGACCCAGTCGATCGGAAAATCGGTGCCGGGCCCACGGCGCGCATTGGCGCGCCCCGCTTTCAGGCTGACATAGCGCGGCAGCGGCAGCCCGGTCACAGGCCCGCGTTCAGCGGCGGCCTCCGCCTGCAGCGTCGCCACGCGCTCGCGGGCCTGCGCGCCCGGCGGCCCGAACCACAGCACCGCCGGCACCGCAAGCAGGACGGCAAGTCCGGCGCCGGCGATGAATTTCTTCTGCCGCATCTCACTTCCACCTCTCGCGGGCGCCCGCCTCCGGCAGACGCTTGGCCCCGCCCCGCGACTCAGCCGATTTTGCCAGAAAATGCCGCAAACACACCGATAAAACCTGCTAATAAGGGCGGGTCGTTTCGGTCCCCGCTCCAGGTTCCGGAAAAATGTCGCGCAGGCGTCCCGGCCGGACCCCGCGGCAAGCCAAAGGATGCCCATGACAGCCAGCAAACCGCTCGTCGTCGTCACCCGCAAATTGCCGGCTCCCATCGAGACCCGCATGGGCGAGCTTTTCGATGTCAGGCTGAATGCCGACGACCGTCCGATGTCGGCGGCCGATCTCGCCGCCGCCATGCGCGAGGCCGATGTGCTGGTGCCGACCGTGACCGACCGCATCGACGCCAAGCTGCTGGCCCAGGCCGGCGAAAATCTCCGCCTCATCGCCCAGTTCGGCACCGGCGTCGACAATATCGATGTCGAATCGGCGCGCCGCCGCGGCATCACGGTGACGAACACGCCGGGTGTGCTGACCGAGGACACCGCCGACATGACGATGGCGCTGATCCTCGCCGTACCGCGCCGCCTGTCCGAGGGCGCGCGCTATCTGCGCGAGCATGAGGGCGACTGGCCGGGCTGGTCGCCGACATGGATGCTCGGCCACCGCATCACCGGCAAGCGCCTCGGCATTGTCGGCATGGGCCGCATCGGCCAGGCGGTCGCGCTGCGTGCCCGCGCCTTCGGTCTTGAAATCCATTATCACAACCGGAAGCCCGCCAACGCGGTCATCGAGCAGGAGCTCGGCGCGCGGTTCTGGGAAAATCTCGACGACATGCTGCCGAAGGTCGACATCGTCTCGGTCAATTGCCCGTTGACGCCGCAGACATTCCATCTGCTCGACGCGCGCCGGCTGAAATTGCTGAAGCCCGACGCCTATATCGTCAACACGGCGCGTGGCGAGATCATCGACGAGAATGCGCTGCTGCGCGCGCTGGAAGCGGGCGAGCTGGCCGGCGCCGGCCTCGATGTCTTCGAGCGCGAACCCTCCGTCAGCCCGCGCCTCGTTGCGCGCCCCAATGTCATCTCGCTGCCCCACATGGGTTCGGCCACCATCGAGGGCCGCGTCGAGATGGGCGGCAAGGTCATCGTCAACATCAAGACCTTCATGGACGGCCACCGCCCGCCCGACCGCGTCATCCCGGCGATCATGTAAGGCGGCGTGCGCCTCTACCTGATAAACGGCCCCGAAGGATGCGCGCGCGGATAATTCCGCAGCATCT
>NZ_JBBECC010000203.1:38269-53520 GCF_040882025.1 Parvibaculum sp.
CTCTACCTGATAAACGGCCCCGAAGGATGCGCGCGCGGATAATTCCGCAGCATCTTCAGATAGCGCCCCAGCGTCTTGTCGCCCTCGGTCAGCGTCCCCTGCCGGTAATGGATCGTGTTGAGGATGTCGGTATCCTCGCCCACGGTGCGCGCGAGCAGCATGTCGGTAATCTCGCAACGCTGCTTGTAGAGCGCGTCTGCTTCCGGTGAGCCGTCGCCTTTGACAAGCCCGACCGCCGCGAACACTTCATGCTTGCCGGGCTCCGGCAATCCGAAGCCGACCAGCCCGCCGATCCAGAAATCGTCGTAAGGCCCCTCCTGCCAGAAGATGCTGGTGCCGCGAATGCCGAGCGTCCATTCGATGGGAATGCCCTGCTGATGCGCGGCGATGATCTTGTAGCGGAAGCCCCAGTCGTTCCAGTCCACGCTCTCATGCGGATCCTCGACATTGAACTGGATGTTGTGCACCGCTTTCAGATGCTGCATGTCGGGCGTGTTGGCGGCAAAGACCCACGGGTCGCAGTTGAACAGCGCCGGCAGGCGGAAAGTGCGGAAGATGATTTCCGCGTCGTCATATTCGAAATCGGGCAGGTCCCACAAGGGTTCGTCGCCATTGAAGGCCCAGACGAGCCCGTAGCGCTCCTGGCTCGGAAACTTGTAGAGCTGCGCGGTATGCGGCGGCCGGTCGCCGATGCCGGTTTTCGCGCATTGACCGTCCGTGTCGTATTCCCATTTGTGAAACGCGCATTGTAGGCGGTTCTCGACCACGCAACCGATCGAAAGATCGGCGCCGAGATGCGGGCAATAGGCGCTCATCACACGGACGATCCCGTCATGCCCGCGATAGACGACAACCTTGCCGTCGAGAAACTTTTCGGCGCGCAATTCGCCGGGCGCGACCTCGCTCGACATGCAGACCGGAAACCAGCTCTGCGTGAAAAGCCCGTCCTCGCCTTCCGCCGGCATCAATTGTCCGGGCCGCGCGCGCGGGTTGTTCTTCGGCATTTCGATATGCCGCCTTTCGGCGGTCGCCCCGGCTGTCATGTTGTCATGTGCCATCTGCTCTTCCCCTTTGCTGCCGTCAGGCGCCGCCGCCCGCGCGCCGCGCGAGCATCGCCTTGAGGTTCCGTTCGAGAATTTCGAGTGTTTGCAGCGACTGCGCGCGAAGCGCCTCCGCCGGCGCGCCGTCCGGCCGGTAGCGGTTGGTCCAGACGAGCTTGCATTGGTCGGCCGATGTCGGGATCACCTGCGCCGTGCCGTAATAATCGGCCATCGGCATCGGTCCCCGGTCCGCGAGTTCATAGGCGTAATACATGCCGCGCTCGTCCCGCGCGCTCTGCCGTTCGACCACGGTGCCGCCGCCGCGTTCGGGCGCGAGGTGCAGGGTGCGCAGCGCCCCCACGCCGTCACCCTGCACCTCGACCCCCGCGACGAAGCCCTTCCCGAAATCGCCCGACGCATCGCCATAGTCGCCCACGATCGACCACACGGCCTCGGCCGGCGCGTCGAACGCCATCACAACCATGATATCGACGCGCGCGTCGCTCATTTCGTCCCTCCGGCCCGCTTTCGCAGCCCGCAAAGACTAGTTTTTTATAATCTATCCGTCAATATTATAAATTCGTCGGGGCGAGGCCCCGGCGCGGCGGCATGCGGGTCAGGGGCTCCAGCCCGTCACCATCGCCCGCATCCGTCGGTGCATGTCCACCTGCATCGCCTCGTAGGTCATGCGGCCCCGGCCCTGCACATAGGCGAGGAAATGCATCAGCATCAGCCGGTAGAGAAGAAACGCCGCATCCTCGATGTCGAGCTCGGGCCGGAGCTTGCCCGCCGCCGCGAAAGCCTCGAGCAGCCGGCGGAACTGCGCCGTGATGAAGCGCTCGTAATCCTCGTGCACATGCGCCAGATGTGTGTCGCGGGTGGAAATCGCCATGTCGAAAGCCTGCAGCATTTGCAGGCTTTTCCAGTCGTCCTCGAAGCGATAGGCCTCGTAGAGCGCGCCCACCGCATCCATCAGCCGGGCCGGTGGCCGCGCCAGGATCGCCGCGCCCCGCGCCTCCATCCGCTGGGTCATCGGCGCGATCAGCGCCTCCATGATGCCGCCCTTCGAGCCGAAATAATTGTAGATCGTCCCCAGACTCACGCCCGATTCCTCGGCGATATCCTCGATCCGCGCCGCCTCGTATCCGGCCTTGTGGAAGAGCTTGTCGGCGGCGGCCAGCACCGCGTCGCGCCGCTTCTGCTGCGACAGGCGCTTCCGGCTTTCCGGGGCTTCGACCTCGCTCATTTGGTTCCGTTTCCCCGAATTTTGACTCGTTCCTGCCCAAAACTTATAAGGCAAACGTCGAACTTATAAAACAGGGAGAAAAACATGGCGCGCGAAAAGGACTGCAGGCATTTCTTCGGCGACACCGAAAAGGCGATCGGCTTCTCGCAGGCCGTGCGCGCCGGCAACATCCTCTATGTCTCGGGCGTGCTGGCCGTCGACGACAAGCTGCAGGTGGTCGGCCCCGGCGACATGGCCGCCCAGGTCGCGCAGGTCTATGCCAATCTCGGCCGCATCCTGGCCGCCAATGGCGCCAGCTTTCAGGATGTCGTCAAGGAAACGGTCTTCGCGACCGATCTCGCGGCGCTGGGTGGCGCGCTCGCCCCCCGCAAGGCCGCTTTCGATGCCGACGGCGCCTATGTGCCGGCTTCCACCATGGTCCAGATCACCGGCCTCTTCCTCCCCGGCGCGATGATCGAAGTCGAAATGATTGCGCATCTCGAAGGCTGACCCCTCACGACGCATGCGCCGACAAATCCGTGATCGTCGGGTTCTCCCCCGTCAGCGCGTTCTTCGGGTCCCACTTCAGCTTCACGGTGCGGAACCGCGTGTCGAGCGCGTCGTAGATAAGGAGCTTGCCGGCGAGGCTCTCGCCCGCGCCGGTAATCTCCTTGATGACCTCGAGCGCCTGCAGCGAGCCGACAACGCCGGTCAGCGCCCCCATCACGCCCGCTTCCTCGCAGCTCGGCACCGAGCCCGGCGCCGGCGTCTCGCCGATAAAGTCGCGGTAATTGGGCTTGGGCTTTCCCTCGGCGTCGCGCTCGAAGGCGCGAAACACCGCCACCTGTCCCTCGAACTGGCCGACGGCGGCCGAGACGAGCGGCACCTTCGCGAAATAGCAGGCATCGTTGACCAGAAACCGCGTCGCGAAATTGTCGCAGCCATCGGCCACCAGATCATATTGCGAAATGATCGCGAGCGCATTGGCCGCGGTCAGCCGCTCGCGATGTTCGATCACGCGCACATCCGGGTTGATGCGCCGCGCCGCCTCCGCCGCGCTTTCTGTCTTCGGCCGCCCGACATCCGCCGTCCCGTGCGCGATCTGCCGTTGCAGGTTTGAAAGCGACACATCGTCATTGTCGATGACGCCGATGGTGCCGACGCCCGCCGCCGCGAGATAGATGAGGCAAGGCGAGCCGAGCCCGCCCGCGCCGACAATGAGCACCCGGGCCTTCAGCAGCTTCTGCTGCCCCGGCCCGCCGATCTCCTTCAGCACGATATGCCGCGCATACCGCTCGAGTTGTTGGTCGCTCAGTGCCATCGCTGTCTCCGCCGCCCTTTCCGCCATTCTCTCATATGATTGTCAATGGACATGGGGTGGCCCGCCGGTTATCCCTGCATGAACTGACCAAATTTGCAATTCCGGTCATTTCGCGAAAGACAGGGAGGCTTCCCCCATGCCGAAAACGTCCCCGAAAATGTCATATATCCGCCTCGGCGCCAGCGGCTTGCGCGTCTCGCGGCTCTGTCTCGGCACCATGACCTATGGCTCGAAAAAATGGCGCGACTGGATTCTGGAAGAAAAGGAAGCGCGCCCCTTTTTTGAAAAGGCCTTCGACGCCGGCATCAACTTCTTCGACACGGCCGACGTCTATTCGGGCGGCGTCTCCGAGGAGATCGTCGGCCGCGCCATCCGCGATCTGGCGAAGGACCGCGAGGACGTCGTCATCGCCACCAAGTGTTTTTTCGGCACCGGCGCGCGCGGGCCGAACCGTTCGGGCCTTTCGCGCAAATCCGTCATGGCTGCCTGCGACGCCTCGCTCCGCCGTCTGGGGCTCGACTATATCGACCTCTACCAGATTCACCGCTTCGACCCGAACGTGCCGATGGAGGAAACGCTCGAAGCGCTGAACGACCTCGTCCGCGCGGGCAAGGTCCGCTATATCGGCGCTTCCTCGATGCATGGCTGGCAGTTCCAGAAATATCTGGCGCTTTCGGAAAAGCTTGGGTTCGCCCGTTTCGTCTCGATGCAGAACCACTACAATCTCGTCTATCGCGAGGAAGAGCGCGAAATGATGCCGCTCTGCGCGGCCGAAGGTATCGGCGTTATTCCCTGGAGCCCGCAGGCGCGCGGTTTCCTCGCCGGCAACCGCCACCGTCAGGGCGGCGGCGACACCGCGCGGGCAAGATCCGATGAGCAAGCCGCCGGCTGGTATTACGACGACAGCGACTTCGCCGTTGCCGACAGGAATGTAGAGATCGCGAAGAAGCTCGGTGTCGGTCCCGCGCAGACGGCGCTCGCCTGGGTTCTGGCGAATCCTGTCGTCACCGCGCCGATCGTCGGCATCTCGAAGCTTGCGCAGTTCGACGAGGCGCTGACCGCGCTCGACATAACGCTCTCGCCGGAAGACAAGGCGGCGCTCGAGGCGCCCTACCTGCCGCACAAGGTGCTCGGTCACCTCTGACCGCATCGAGCGCGAAGCGGGTTCGGGAAAAATGCGGCGCTTCCGGCGCTGTCATCGAATTGCCCACATCGCGGGCTAGCGTGATCGCCTCGTACCGGGGGCGAGCGCTGCTTGCCTCCCCCTTGCGCGTTCTTCGCGCCTCTTGCACCGATGAGGTAACACAATGCCCCGCATCTCCGGCGAAATGCCCGATCTTTCCAGGGACGTGATGAGCACGTTGGCCGCCTCCGCGGCTACGGCCGCCGAAACGGCGGCCCGCATCAACAGCGAGCTGCTCGAATTCACCCGCCAGCGTTTCGAAAAAGACGCCAGCATCGCCGAGGCGATGCTCAAGGCTGAATCCGTTGCCGATATGATTGCGCTTCAGCGTGAATATCTGGTCTCGGTCTTCGAAAGCTATACCGAGGAAACGAACAAGATCCGCAACATGGCGATGGACATGACGAAGGATGTGACCGGCCGGGTAACCGACCGCCTCGCGAAGCAGGCCGCCTGACATATCTGTCCTGACGATATTTGTGAGAGGCGGTGCGTGTTTCGCGGCCAAACCGGTGGCCGCGCCGCGCCGCCTCTGCTATCTTGAAATCTGTCGCCCGCGAAAAGGGAAGCACTGTTCGCGGGGCGGCGTTCCGGCCCTTGCCGGGTCGCGGCTGCATACCGGCCTGCGGTGACATGCTTCCCATCGGCCGCCGGCCGCGTTCAGCTTTCCGTCGTCACAAAGGCGCCCGGGTCAAATCCCGCGGGCGTGACAGAGCCATTTGCGCCCGGCCCGCACGGCGGACGATCAGGCTTCGGCCTTTTGAAGCAGAGCCCGAAACAGAGGAGGTTGCGATGCGGATAAAGGAACTGATGACGAACCATGCGGAGTGGATCGAGGCGTCGACGCCCTTGCGCGATGTGTCGAGGACGCTGCGCGACAAGAATATCGGCTGCCTGCCGGTCGGCGAAAACGATCGCCTGATCGGCATGGTCACCGATCGCGATGTCTGCTGTCGCGGCGTTGCCGACGGGCTCGATCCCGAAAAGGCGACGGCGCGCGATGTGATGACCGACGGCATTATCTGGTGCTACGACGACCAGACCGAAAAGGATGCCGCCGAACTGATGGACAAGAACGGCATCCGGCATCTGCCGGTGCTCAATCGCCAGAAGCGCATCGTCGGCGTGCTGTCGCTGGGCGATCTCGCCTTCCGCGGCCCGCAGAGGCTCGGCGGCGAGGTCATCAAGCTGATCTCGCGCGATGCGGAGCGTCACGCCAAAAGCGCCTGACACGCGCGCCGCATAAAAAAGCGGGCGGGGAATGACCCCGCCCGTTTCTATGCCGGCGCCAGCAGCACCACGCTCTGACACGAGCGGCCGATCCGCCCGTAAGCGTCGAAGATTTCCGATTCCGTCATCCCCCGCCCGTCATGGCGCCAGTCGCCGCGCTGCGCGACGCCGATCCATTCGCCGATGGGCGCGCGCGAAAGATGCAAGGAAAGATCGGCATTGGGCCAGCCGGCGGCGTTCGGCCGTTCACCCGCATCCGTCACCGTGAACAGCGTCGAAACATCGGCCACCGCCATCGCATTCGAAAACGGCGTCGGCGTGTCGTGGAACGGCTTCTTCAGCCGGAACCATTTGGCGCGCCTGCCGTCCTCATGCGTCGTGTCGCGTATGTCGCAAAGATCGAGAAAGCCCGTGCCGCTGCTGACGGATTTGAAGAAGTCGGGACGCGCCCATTTCGCAAGGCTTTCGGGATCGAAAGCCGTCATTTCCGGCGTGCCCGGCAAGCCGTCGATCTCGACCGGCTGCTGGAAGCAGGCGCTCGCCTTTGCCTGCAGCTTTCCGCCCGCATAAATCTCGTTCTCGAAAACGGCCACGCGTCCGCCTTCGCGCACCGCGCTCACCTTGCTCGTCAGCCCGTCGCGCGGCATCGGCCTGAGCAGATAGAGCTGGGCCGAAACGAGCGCGCCGAGACCGCGCACCGCCGCCATCGCCTCCATCTCGCCAACCGCCAGCGCCGCCACCGCGCCGCCATGCATGCCGCCAAAGGGCCCTTGCGATTGCGGATGCGCGGCCCATGTCTCGCCGTCGCGGCGAAAGACGGGCCCGAGCTCGGGATGTGGTGCGTTCATGTCTTCATCTCACGCGTGAAACTGGTTTTCATGTTCTCCGATCTTTCGTCATTGCGAGCGAAGCGGCAGCCGACGAAGCAATGACGCGGAGAGGAAGACGCCTCACCCCGCAATCGCCTCTTCCACTTCGCGCAACCGGTCCTTGCCGAAATAAATCTCGCCATCGACAAAGAATGTCGGAATGCCGAAAGCGCCGCGGCTGACCGCGTCTTCGGTGTTGGCGATCAGCCTCGCCTTCACATCCGCCTCTTGAATACGCGCCAGAATATGCGCCCCGTCGATGCCGCCCTTGTCGAGCGCCGCCTTGATGACCTCCGGATCGTCCATCTTCAGCGACTGCTCCCACATCGCGGCGGCGACCACCTCGAAATATTTCGCCAGCACGCCGTCGAGCTGCGCGGCGATCGCACCGCGCATGATCTGCAGCGTGTTGACCGGAAAATGCGAATTGAACCGGAACTTCGTCAGCCCGTGCTTCTTGATGAAGCGCTGGATTTCGAGCGCCCCGTATTGCGGCTTGTTCTTGATGCCGGCTTCCGCCACGACGGGCGACACATTGCCGGTCGCCTTGAAGATGCCGCCCAGCAGCACCGGCACATATTCGAACGTCACGCCTGTGCGGCTTTCGATCGCCGGCAGCGCCTTCCCGGCGAGATAGGCATTCGGACTGCCGAAATCGAAAAGGAATTCGACCTTTTTGGTCATCTGCGTTTCCTCGCTTGTGCGCTCAAAATGTTTCCATCCACGGCCGGAGATCGAGCTCATGCGTCCAGGCGCTGCGCGGTTGGGCATGGAGCTGCCAATAGGCCTCGGCGATATGCTCGGGATTGAGAATGCCGTCCTGCTCCTTGAGCTTGTAGCGCTCCGGAAAATTGTCGCGGATGAAGGCCGTGTCGATGGCGCCGTCGATCACCGGATGGGCGACATGGATGCCTTGCGGCCCGAGTTCCCGCGCCATGCTCTGCGCCAGCGCCCGGAGCGCGAATTTGGCGCCCGCAAAGGCGCTGAAACCGGGCCCGCCGCGCAAGGAGGCTGTCGCGCCGGTAAAGATGATCGTGCCCCGGCCCCTGGGCACCATCACGCGCGCCGCTTCGCGCCCCGTCAGGAACCCGGCCAGTGCCGCCATCTCCCACACCTTGCGGTAGACACGCTCGGTCATCTCGCGGATCGGAAAATTGACATTGGCGCCGATATTGAAAACCATCACCTCGACAGGCCCCACCTCGCGCTCGATGGCGGCGAAAAGTTCGATGACGTCCTCTTCCTTCCGCGCGTCCGATCCGAAACCGCGCGCGCTCCCCCCGTCGGCCTCGATCTGCCGGGTGAGGGGGATAAGTTTTTCTTCCGAGCGCCGCGTCACGCAGGCGACATATCCCTCCCGGGCGAAACGTCGCGCCACCGCCCCGCCGGTCGCATCGCCCGCTCCGATGACGAGGGCTGCCTTTTTGCTTCCCATAATCATGGTCTCCCGGTTGGTTCCGGACCCCTCAAGGGGGTGCGAAAATGCCTGTGTGACAGTTTCATGACAGTTTTTTGACAGAGGGGGGTTTTGCGCTGTCACGCGACTGTCATAATCATCAGTTCCGTTTCAGAACGGTAATGTCAGAATGGGTTCCGAAAGGGAACTTGTCAAGCTATACTGGCGCGAAAAGGAGCTCCAATGCGCTGGGAAGAACTCGACCGCGAAGCCTGCTCGCTCGCCCGTACGCTGTCGGTCGTCGGCGACCGCTGGACGTTGCTGGTGCTGCGCGAATGTTTCCTCCGTATACGGCGCTTCGAGGAATTCGAGCAGCGTCTCGGCATCGCCCGCCACGTGCTGGCCGACCGTCTGAAAAAGCTGACCGATGCCGGCGTGCTTGAAAAGATTCCCTACAGGGAGCGGCCGCGCCGCGAGGAATACCGTCTGACCGAAAAGGGGCTCGCGCTTTATCCGGCAATGCTGGCGCTGCTCGACTGGGGCGACAAATACATGTCGGGCAAGGAAGGCCCGCCGCTCCTGCGCCGTCACAAGACCTGCGGTCACGTCGCGCACGCCGTGCCGTCATGTTCCGAATGCGGCGAACCGCTCGACGCGCGCGCGATGACGGTCGAGGCCGGGCCCGGCGCGCCGGCGGATTTCTTCCTTCCTCAGAGCCCGTCGAACAAGGCCGTCGAGAGATAGCGTTCGGCAAAGGACGGGATGATCACGACGATCGTCTTGCCCTTCATTTCCGGCCGCGCGCCGACTTCGAGCGCGACCGCGATCGCGGCGCCCGAAGAGATGCCGCAGGCAACGCCTTCCATCCGCGCCGCCTTGCGCGCATGTTCGAACGCCGTCGCATTGCCGATGGTGATGATCTCGTCGATCAGCGATGTATCGAGATTGCCCGGCGCGAAACCGGCGCCGATGCCCTGGATCATATGCGGTCCCGGTTGCCCGCCCGAAAGCACGGGGCTGTCTTCCGGTTCGACCGCGATCATTTTGACGCTCGGTTTCTTTGCCTTCAGCACTTGTCCGACGCCGGTGAACGTGCCGGCGGTACCGATGCCGGAAATCACGGCATCGACCTTGCCGTCGGTGTCGTTCCAGATTTCCTCGGCCGTCGTCTGGCGATGAATTTCCGGATTGGCCGGGTTGTCGAATTGCTGCGGCATCACCGAGTTCGGATATTGCGCCAGCAGTTCTTCGGCGCGCGCAATCGCGCCCTTCATGCCCTTCTCGCGCGGCGTCAGCTCCAGCTGCGCGCCAAGAAGCGCCAGCATCTTGCGCCGTTCGATCGACATGCTCTCCGGCATGCAGAGAATGAGCTTGTAGCCCCTCGCCGCGCAGACAAAGGCAAGCGCGATGCCGGTGTTGCCCGATGTCGGCTCGATGATGACCGTATTGTCGGTGATCTTGCCCTGCTTCTCGAGCGCGTCGATCATCGAGACGCCGATGCGGTCCTTGACGCTCGACAACGGATTGAAGAATTCGAGCTTCAACAGAATATCGGCAACGGTTCCGGCTTCCTTGGCCATCCGGTTGAGACGTACCAGCGGCGTGTCGCCGATGGTTTCGGTGATGCTGTCATAGACGCGCCCGCGTCCGGGCTTCTTGCTGCTGTTGCTCATGCTGGCCTCCGGGGCTTTGATCCGACGTTTCCTTGTCGCCGCGTTGCCGCAGCCTATCAGATTGTGAAATCGGCCGTCGGCTTCGAATTGCCGACGCCCGCTTCATCCGCCTTCCGGCAAAGATCCTCGACCGTGATGCCGTCGAGCTTCGCCATCAGATCGCGCTGTACTTCTTCCCACAAGGGCGCGATCACGCGCTCGCCGAGTTCCGAAGGGCCGCTGCTTGTGGGTTCGTCCGAGGCTTCCATTGCCCCGACCACGCGCACCACCTCGCCGACCGCAATGCGCCGCCGCTCGCGCGCCAGCGTATAGCCGCCGCGGGGCCCCCGCACCCCTTTCAGGATGCCGGCATGCACGAGCTGCTGCATCACCTGTTCGAGGTAGCGCTGCGGAATGCCTTGCCGCTTGGTGATTTCCTTCGATTGCACCGGGTCGGGCCGCGCATTGATCGCGACATCGACCACCGCTTCGAGCGCAAGCCAGGTTTTCTTGGATAGTCTCAGCATTGCCCCTCGTCCCCGTCAGTTTCCGGCCACGCCCGATATACCGGTCGAGCCGAAGCCGCCTTGCCCGCGTGCTGTTTCATCAAGCGTCTCGACTTCCTCGAATCTGGCTTGCGTGACCGGCGCCACCACCATCTGCGCGATGCGCGTGCCGCGCTCAATCAGGAAAGGTTCGGCGCCGTGATTGACGAGAATGACCTTCACCTCGCCGCGATAATCGCTGTCGACGGTGCCGGGCGAATTGAGAACGGTGACGCCGTTCTTTGCGGCAAGCCCCGAGCGCGGCCTGACCTGCGCCTCGAAGCCTTGCGGCAGCGCGATCGCAAGACCCGTCGGCACCAGCGCACGCGCGCCGGGCACGAGCGTCAGCGGTGCGTCCTCGGGCAGCGCGGCGATAAGGTCCATGCCGGCCGCACCCGCCGTTTCGTAGCGCGGCAGCGGCAGGCCTTGCGCATGCGTCAGCCGTTGCACGCGCACATCGATCAGCGGATTCATTCGGCGGCCTTTGCGGTTGAGAAATGATCGGCGATGCGCCGCGCGAGCCGCTCGGCGACCGCCTGTTTCGGCAGCAACGGCCAGTCTTCCTGGCCGTCGCGTGTAATCAGATGCACGGTGTTGAGATCGCCGCCCATCACGCCGGTTGCCGGCGATACGTCATTGGCGACGATCCAGTCGCAGCCCTTGCGCGCGCGTTTGGCAACCGCGTGCTCGACCACCTTTTCGGTTTCGGCCGCAAAGCCGATAACGAGTCCCGGCCGGTTTGCCGCCAGCTGCGACAGCGTCGCGAGAATGTCGGGATTCTCGACCAGCATCAGCGCCGGCGCCTGTTCGCCCGGCTGCTTCTTGAGTTTCTGTTCGGCATCGCTGGCCACCCGCCAATCGGCGACCGCCGCCGCGCAGATCGCGATGTCGGCCGGCAGCGCCGCCTCGCAGGCCGAAAGCATTTCCCGCGCGGTCTCGACGCGTCGCAGCGTCACACCGGGCGGGGCCGGCAGGTTGGTTGGCCCCGAAACGAGAACGGTCTCGGCGCCGAGCCGCGCCATGGCCTGCGCGATTGCATAACCCTGTTTGCCCGACGAACGATTGGCGAGATAGCGCACCGGGTCGATCGGCTCATGCGTCGGCCCCGACGTGATGAGCACGCGCTTGCCTTTCAGCGGCCCGCCGCCCGGATAGGCAAGCTCGGCGAAATGCGCTTCGATGGCGGCAAGAATTTCGGCGGGCTCCGCCATGCGCCCCGGCCCGTATTCGCCGCAGGCCATGTCGCCCTCATTGGGCCCGACGACATCGACGCCATCGGCCAGCAACGTTTCGAGGTTTCGCTGCGTCGCGCGATGCGTCCACATCCGCACATTCATCGCTGGCGCAATCAGCACCTTCTTGTCGGTGGCAAGCAGCGCCGTGCTGGCGAGATCATTGGCCAGACCGCTCGCCATCTTTGCCATCAGGTCGGCGGTCGCCGGCGCGACGACAAGCAGGTCCGCGTCGCGCGACAATTCGATATGACCCATCTCGGCTTCGTCGGTGAGGTCGAAGAGATCGGTATAGACCTTGTCGCCGGTCAGGCTCGACACCGAAAGCGGCGTCACGAATTCATGCGCCGCCGCCGTCATGATCGCGCGTACGGATGCGCCACGCTCCCTGAGCCGCCGGATCAGTTCCAGGCATTTATAGGCCGCAATGCCGCCGCCGATAATCAGCAGCACGCGCCGTCCGGTCACTGTGCTCTCGGCCAAGTGTCTCTCCTTGCATCGATGCTGCGGCGGCAAGACCTCCCGTGAGGTTCTGCCACGCTGCACGTGAAAATATAAGTATTCACGCCCAAGATTTGTAGATCAAATCCATCGACAGGGAAAGAAAGGAAATAAGAGGTAAATTTCCTTTATTTACAGCAAGTTGACGATCAGCAGCGTCCCCAGCACGCCGATAGCGAGCCAGAGGAGCGGCCGCGCATACCCCGCCCGTCGCTCCTGCGCGCGGGCAATGGCGTCGGCGGACGAAGGATGAATGCGTACGCCTTCTTCGTCGACATTTTCGGCAAGCAGCCGCGCCGTCCGCTCGGCGCGATCGAGAACATCCGGCAGATGGCTCATCATGCGGCCGAGCTGCAGCGCGCCGGCGGCCGCCTCCTCGATACGCGTCTCGGGCGCCATGCGCTCGATCATCCACGCTTTCAGAATGGGCTCCGCGCTCTCCCAGATATTGTGATCGGGATCGAAATGCCGCGCGACGCCTTCGACGACGACCATTGTTTTCTGCAGCAGGATCAGTTCGGGCCGCGTCTTCATGTCGAATTGTTCGGTCACCTGGAAGAGCTGCGACAGCAGTTTTCCCATCGACACTTCACGTGCCGAACGGCCGAAGATCGGTTCGCCGATCGAACGCAGCGCCTGCGCAAAGGCATGCAGGCTCTTTGAGTTCGGAACATAACCGGCTTCGAAATGAATCTCGGCAACGCGGGTGTAGTCGCGCGTGATGAAGCCGTAGAGAATCTCGGCCAGGAAGCGCCGCTCGTTTGGCCCGATCCGCCCCATGATGCCGAAATCGACGGCGACAAGTTCGCCGTTCGCATCGACGAAGAGATTTCCCTGATGCATGTCGGCATGGAAAAAGCCGTCGCGCAGCGCATGGGTGAGGAACGACTGGATGACCTGCTGCCCGAGCCGCTTCATGTCATGTCCGGCGGCGGCGAGCGCGGCGCGGTCCGAGGCCGCGATGCCCTCGACCCATTCCATCGTCATCACGCGTCTCGCGGTCCGTTCCCAGTCGATTTGCGGTGCGCGGAAACCTGCATCCTTGGCAGTGTTCTCGGCCATTTCCGACATCGCGGCCGCTTCGAGCCGGAGATCCATTTCGATCTTCACGCTGTCGGCAAGTGTCTGCACGATTTCGATGGGCCTCAAGCGGCGCGCCGGCGCGTAATGTCGCTCGACATTTTCGGCGACCCAGAAAAAACTGTCGAGATCGGCGGCAAAACGCGTCTCGATACCTGGCCGGAGTACCTTCACGGCGACATCGCGGCCTTCGGTCTGCTCTTCGTCCGGCAGCGTCCGTGCCCGGTGCACCTGCGCGATCGATGCGGCCGCAATCGGCTCGCTGAAGGCGCTGAACAGGGCCTCGACCGGCTTGCCGATACCTTCCTCGACGATGGCGCGGGCTTCGGCCGTTGAAAAGGGCGGCAGCTTGTCCTGCAGCGAGGTGAGGTCCTGCGCCAGCTCGACGCCGATGATGTCGGGCCGCGTCGCCAGAAATTGCCCGAGTTTGATGTAGGAGGGCCCGAGCGCCGCCAGCGCTGTTGCGAGCCGCTCACCTGTGCTGCCGGCGATGTCTTGCGGCGGCGCCTCCCAGGGAAAGCGAATCTTGGCGAGTGGTAGCAGCGCCAGAAAAACCGGGGGCATTTCCGCCCGGAGTTCAAGCGGCATCAGCGCGTCGTGGCGGCCGAGAACGCGGGCCGCGCGGGTCAATCGGCCGATGGAACGGAGTGCGCGCAGCATCGTCAAAGGCGCCAACCGGAATGCAGCGCCGCCACGCCGCCCGTGAGATTGCGGTAACTCGTATTGCCGAAACCGGCCGCTGCGATCATGCGCTTGAACGTTTCCTGATCGGGAAAGCGCCGGATGCTTTCGACGAGATATTGATAGGGCGCCCCATCGCCTGTCACCCATTCGCCCATGCGCGGAATCGCGGCAAAGGAATAGGCGTTGTATATCTCTTCAAGTCCCGGCACGGCGACATGTGAGAATTCAAGGCAGAGAAATCGTCCACCGGGTTTCAGCACGCGATAGGCGTCTGCGAGCGCCTGCTCGATATGCGTCACGTTGCGAATGCCGAAAGCAATCGTGTAAGCGTCGAAAGAGCGGTCGGGAAAGGGCAGATGTTCGGCGTCGCCGCAGGCGAATTCGACGCGGCCTTCATAGGTCTCCGCCTCGGCCCGGCTCCGGCCGACGCCGAGCATATGGTCATTGATGTCGCAAACGGTCACTTGTGCGCTCGCGCCCGCCCGGTCGAGAAAGCGGAAGGCGATATCGCCGGTGCCGCCGGCGACGTCGATCAGGTGGAATGGCCGCGCATTTCGCGGCGGATTGAGCCAGTCGATCATCGCCTGTTTCCAGGCGCGGTGAAGTCCGCCCGACATCAGATCGTTCATCAGGTCGTAGCGTCCGGCGACCTGCTCGAAAACCTCATGGACAAGCCTGGCTTTCTCGCCTTCGCGAACGGTCCGGAAGCCGAAATGGGTTTCGCCCTCCGTGGTTTCGGAAATGCCCGCTTCGGCCTGCTTTTTTGCATCTGCGCTCATGCGCCGGACCATAGCGCGCCGCCGCCGGGGGCGCTACTTTGATCCCCCGCCAGCTCTGAAAGCCGCCATGCCCGAACTTCCTGAAGTCGAAACCGTCCGTCGTGGCCTTGCGCCCGCCCTCGAAGGCGGCCGGTTCGCGCATGTGACACAGCGCCGGCCGGACCTTCGGTTTCCGCTGCCCATCCGTTTTGCCGAACGGCTGAGGGGGAGGCGCGTTTCCCGTCTTGAGCGCCGCGCCAAATACATTCTGGTGCATCTCGATGCGACGCCGGAGGTCGCCGGGGAAGTACTGATCATGCATCTCGGCATGTCGGGCCGGTTCACCGTTCACCGGCCGACGGCGACAAGCGCGCCGGGTGACTTTCATCATGGAATGCCGGGTGGGGAGCGCCACGATCACATCGTCTTCGACATGGAAGATGGCGCGCGCATCGTCTATGCCGATCACCGCCGCTTCGGCTTCATGGATCTGGTGCCGGAGGTCGCGCTGGCGACGTGTACGCATCTTGCCGGG
>NZ_JBBECC010000204.1:0-8578 GCF_040882025.1 Parvibaculum sp.
ACGCCGCTGCACGGCCATACGGCGCTGTTCGGCGTCTACGGCATGCTCGGCATCGGGCTGGTGCTGTTCTGCCTGCGCGGCATGAAGCCCAATCTCGCCTGGCATGAAGGGCTTTTGAAGACGAGCTTCTGGTGCCTCAATATCGGCCTGGCGCTGATGGCGCTGTTGACGCTGCTGCCGCTCGGCGTGCTGCAGCTCTTCGCCTCGCTCGAACATGGCTATGCCTATGCGCGCTCGGCCGAATTCATGCAGCAGCCTTTCGTCGACCTGCTGATCTGGATGCGGGTGCCGGGCGACACGATCTTCTCGATCGGCGCGCTGGCGCTTGCCGTCTTCGTGGCCGGGCTCTGGCTCTTCCCGAAGCCGGAGGGCGAGGAGGAGGTGCGCGAGGTTCCGCGCACCCGCATTCGCGCGGAACCGGCCGGCGGCGCCGATTGAGCGGCGACGCGCGCAAGGGCCGGGACGCGGCATGATCGAGTTCTATGGCGAGATCCGGCTCGTTCATATCGTGTCGGTGCTGGCGAGCGGCGGGCTCTTCCTCCTGCGCGGGCTCGCGCTTTTTGCCGGCGGCGGGACGGGGGCGCGGCTCGCCATGGCCGCGCCTGTCCGTCTTCTCAGCTACACGATCGACACGGTGCTGCTCACCGCCGCGCTGATGCTGATGACGATCGTGCAGCAATATCCCTTCATCGATCACTGGCTGACGGTGAAGGTCATGCTGCTCGCGCTTTATATCGCGCTCGGCATGGTGGCCTTCCGCTTCGCCCCGACGCAGGGCTCACGCATCGGCGCCTTTGCGGCGGCGCTTGCCGTCTATGCCTATATTCTCTCGGTCGCGCTGGCGCATGACCCGGCGGGTATTTTCAGCGGCGCCTATTTCTAGATTTCAGCGGCGGATATAGAGCGGGATATAGAGCGCGACGAAAAGCGCGAAGGCCGCGATCCAGGCGCCGGCCGCAAGATCGAGGGCAAGCGCCTGAGCCGAGCCGGCGAAAGGCGCGGCAAGGCGCGCGAGCGCCGCAAGCAGCACAAGCAAATAGACGGCGAGCGTGCCGCGGCCGGCGGTGAGTTCGCGCTTGCTGTGGCCGAGGCTTGCGCGCGTCATGACGGCGAGGATCATCGTGCCCATGGCGCCGACGGTGAGCGCATGGAGCGCACTCGTCGCAAGAGCCGGATGCCAGGCGGCGCTTCCCAAGAGCACCAGCCCCACCGGCAGCCAGGCATAGCCGATATGGAGGATCCAGAGGAGCGGCTCCTTGAGCGTCGCGGCCCCGCGCCAGCGGGCGAGACGAAGCGCGTGAACGAGGCCCGCAAATATCAGTGCGGCGCCCGAGAGTGCGGTCAATCCGGTAACGACCCAGAGCGCGAGGACGACAACGCCGAGCGCCAGCACCCCCTTGTCGAAGCGGTCGAAGGGTACCGGCAGGGTGCCCAGAATATCCTGCCGGCGCAGCCAGTTGGTGGTGAAGCTCGGGATGATGCGGCCGCCGATCAGCGAAATCAGCATGATGACAACGGCGATGGCGAGGCGCTTGCCCGCCTCCTCCCATTCGTAATGCCCGAAGGCGCCGGCATGGATCATCGCATTGGCGGCGGTGAGCACCGTGAGCGCCCCGAGCACGGGAAGGTTGCGCCAGTTGCGCCCGGCGACGATCTCGCGGGCAACGACGGCCGCGAAGACGATGAGGAAGGAAAGATCGATCGCCGCGGCAAGTCCGGGACCGATGATGAGGGAGAAGGCGACGGCAACGCGGCCCGCGATCCAGAGCAGAACGAGGCCGCCGAGCGGCCAGCCCTGCAGCGGCAGGCGCCCCGTCCAGTTCGGGATGGCGGTCAGCAGAAAGCCCGCGATCGCCGCCGCGACGAAGCCGAACAGCAATTCGTGGAAATGCCAGGCGACCGGGCCGAAGGCCGTGGGCAGGGCGACGGTACCGCTCAGCATCGCGATCCAGAGCGCCATCGAGAGGCAGGCCCAGAGGCCGGCGGCCAGAAAGAACGGGCGGAAGCCCGCCGAGAGAAGCGGCCAGGCATCTGCCGAGGCGTAACGGGGCACCGGCATATCAGCACGTGCGCGCGAAAGCCGCGCGCCCTATTCTGACGGACAGCTTCCTTCGACGGAGACATCCCCTGGACGATATTCTCATAGCCCGTGTTCTCCATGTTCTGGCGATCGTTCACTGGATCGGCGGCGTGATGCTTGTGACCGCCGTGATCCTACCCGCCGTGATCCGTTTCTCCGAACCGGCCCGCCGCGTGGCGCTTTTCGAGGAAATCGAAGGACGGTTTTCCTTCCAGGCGAAATTCTCGGTCACGCTTGCCGGATTGAGCGGCTTCTACATGACCTGGCGGCTGGAGGCCTGGGCGCGCTTCAGCGAGCCGCAATTCTGGTGGATGCATGCGATGGTGCTGGTGTGGGCGATCTTCAGCTTCGTTCTCTTCGTCGCCGAGCCGCTGTTTCTTCACGACTGGTTCCGCCGCCGCGCCGCACAGGACCCCGATGCGATCTTCGCCCTGGTTCAACGGGGACACTGGATATTGCTGACGCTCAGTGCCGTGACGATCGCAGGCGCCGTGCTTGGCGGGCATGGCGGGTTTCTGTTCTAGAGGTCAATTCGCCGCTATCTGCTGCAACAGATCCGCCATCACGGTGCGCGCCTTGCCGGGATGCTTCGCCTCGCCGGCAGCGTCGAGATTTCCGGCCGCATCGCCGACGACAACCACGCCCACCATGCCCATCGCGTAATGCGGCAGGCATTTGTAGCCGTAGACGCCCTCCTCACCGAACGTCACCGTGACGGCGTCGCTCATCTTGCCCTTGAAGGGTTCGGCACCGGACGGCGCCATGCCGGCAATGCTTTCGGCATTGTGGCTGCGATCGGTCGGAACGAAGGTCACCGTGTCGCCCGGCGCGACCTTCAGATAGGCCGGCTCGAAGACCATCGCTCCTGCTTCGCCGCGGTTGAGCATCCGGACCTCGTGGTCCGCCGCAAGAACGGGGCCTGCCGCGAGGGCGAGGCCGAAAAGCGCGCCGGTGAGGGCGAGGGGCGTTCTGATTTTCATCCTGTATTCCTTTCGTGAACGGGCCGTCGCGGACGGGATGACACTCCCGTCCGCGGGCCCCCCGGGCAACGCGCCCTCAGTGACCAGCCATGTTGAGGACGGCATCGCCGGTATCGAAGATCGCGGCGTCGTCAGGCCCTTCGACCTTGATCTGCGCGACGAGGCCGCGCTCAAGCCGCGACAGGGCGTGATCGACCAGCAGGTAGACGCCCGGCACATCGAAGGTGACCTCGGCGACCGTCGCACCGCCCGGCGCCACGGTGACCGTCTGGACGTCGATCGAGGCGGCGCTCACGAGCGAGCCATGCGTGTAGACCTTGTCCATGATCTCGCCGATGACGTGGAAGCTGGAGGTCTTGTTCGGCCCGCCGACGCCGAAGAAAATGCGCATGGTTTCGCCGACCTTCGCCTCGATCGCGTTGTCGCCGGTGAGCGCGCCGACGGCGCCGTTGAAGACGTAATATTCCGGCTTTTCGTCGAGCAGCTTGTCGTAGTCGGTGAAGGCTTCGCCCTTCTTGCCATAGGCAAGCTCGGTATAGACTTCACCCTGCATGACATAGATCTCGCGATCGACGGGCGGCAGGCCGCCCTCCGGCTCGACAAGGATCAGACCGTACATCCCGGCCTGAATGTGATCGGCGACCATCGGGGTGGCGCAGTGATAGACATATATGCCGGGCTTCATGGCCTTGAAGCTGAAGCCGGTGTGGTCGCCGGGCGCGGTCTGAGTTGCGACCGCGCCACCGCCGGGGCCGGTGACGGCATGAAAATCGACGGAGTGGAACATCGTGCTGTCGGCCGCATTCCTGAAAGCGACTTCGACGGTGTCGCCCACGCGGGCCCGCACGAAGGGGCCGGGGACCGTTCCGTTGAACGTCCAGAAGCGGAACGTCGTGCCGTCCGCCAGTTCCGCTTCGCGTTCGATGGTTTCCAGTTCCAGCTTGATCGTCGCCGCGTGGTCGCGGGCGATGGGCGGTGGCATGTCTGCCGGATCGAGCGCGATGGAGGTCATCCCGGTATCAGCGCCCGCGCCGAGAGAAAGTCCCACAAGCAGCGTCATTGCGCTTGCGGTACCGGTGAGAGCCTGCTTGAACCTGCTCATTTTCTATCTCCTTGAGGCGAGCCGTCGAAATTGACACATTGAAGATAGGTGTCGCCGCAAGAGATTGATTTGCGCTGCATCAATTGAGCGGAACTTTGCCGAGAGCGGGTCACGCAAACGGAGACGAAAACATGGATACAAGCAGCCGCATCGAACTCCTTCGCGCCGTGCCCTTGTTCGGCGGTCTGGAGAGAGCGGGGCTTGAGGCTGTTGCGGACGCCGCTCGCGAGCAGACCGCCGCCAAGGGCGAAACGCTGTTCGAGCAGGGCGACGAAGCGACGCATGGCCATGTCCTTGGGTGGGGACATGTCCGTCTCGATCAGGTTACGGCGGACGGGCAGAACATCGTGCTGCGGCATATGGGCCCAGGCGACATGATCGGATTTGTCGCGGTTCTCCGTCGCATGCCGTTTCCCGCGACACCGGTGGCGCTCGAAGACAGTCAGACACTCAGCTGGAGCGCGCCGCGTTTCGGCGAGCTGATGGCCACCTATCCGGCAATCGCGCGCAACGCGATCGATGTGGTGGGCGGACGGATCGAGGAATTGCAGCAGCGCCTGCAGGAGGTTGCGACCCAGCGCGTCGAACAACGCATCGCGGCGACGCTGCTGCGGCTGGCGAACCAGACCGGCCGCCGCGTGGAGGACGGGATCGAAATCCCCTTTCCGCTGTCCCGGCAGGACCTTGCCGAAATGACGGCGACGACGCTCCACACCGTCAGCCGGACACTTTCGGCCTGGGATCACGACGGTATCGTCGAATCGCGCCGGTCGAGCCATCTCGTCATCCGCCAGCCGCATCGCCTTGTGCAAATCGCCGGACAGGCGTGAGCTTGAATTGCGCTCGCGCAAATGACGCGCGACATTCTGCCGCTAGACTTCCTCCGCAACGAATGCCGGAGGAGGAACGCAGATGCCGGATATCGATCTTTCGACCATGACGGTTGCCCAGCTGCTGCGCCGCTGGCCCGAAACGGTTCGTGTCTTTCTCGATTACAAAATGAACTGCCCGGCCTGTCCGATCGCGCCGTTTATGACGATCGACGAAGCCGCCGGTGAATATGGCGTCGACGCCGATGCCCTGACGCGCGATCTGATGCGAGCTGCGCGATCTCCCGACGGATGATGGCGGGCCGAGCCGATATTATTATTTCGGCTCGGGCTTGCTCAGCCGTCGAGGCGCGCGAGGCTTTCGGCGGTGTCGACGGCCGACTGTTCCCAGGAGCGCGGGGACCAGCCGAGGACGCGCATCGCCTTTTCGCCCGTCGCATGCTTTTCCTTGCCGAGTTCGGGCAGCAGCAACTTCACCTCCGGCATGCGCAGCGCGGCGATGAAGACCAGCCAGTTCGGCAATTGGCGCGTCGGCACTTTGCCGGCCGCCTTGCCCATGCGTTCCTTCAGCAGGCGCGCGACATCGCGCATCCAGACGAAATCGCCGGAGATGGCGAGGAAACGCTCGCCGTTCGCGGCCGGATCGGTCATCGCGCGCAGGTGAAGGTCCGCGACGTCGCGCACATCGACGAGACCGAAGCCGAGCTTCGGCGAGCCGGGCATGGCGCCGTCCATCAGACCCTTCACGATCTGGATCGAGGTCGAATAGTCGGGGCCGAGCACCGGGCCGAGAACGCCCACCGGATTGACCACCGCGAGTTCGAGGCCGTTCCCTTCGCGCGCGATGAAGTCCCAGGCGGCGCGTTCGGCGATGGTTTTCGATTTGGTGTAAGGCGTGATGTCGTCGCCGTCGAGGTCGGTCCAGTCGGTTTCGTCGAAGGGCTTCTTGCGGACCCCATGCCCATAGCCGATGGCGGCGAAGGAGGAGGTCAGCACGACACGCTTGACGCCGGCGTCGCGCGCGGCACGCAGCAGCCGCAGCGCGCCGTCGCGGGCCGGGACGATCAGTTCGTTTTCGTCTTTCGGTACGCCGGGCGGAAAGGGCGAGGCGACATGAAGCGCATAGTCGCAGCCCTTCGCGGCCTCGGTCCAGCCCTTGTCCGAGGTGAGGTCGGCAGCGAAGAAGGAGAGGCGTGCGCCCGGCTCCGCGCCGCCCGCTTTCAGCGCGGCACGGACTTCGGGTTCCCGTGCGAGATTGCGGACCGTGGTGCGGACCTCGTGGCCCGCGTCGAGAAGCTGGAGGATGCAGTGGCCGGCGATGAAACCCGAGCCGCCGGTGACGAGTACTGTGGACATGGGTTTTCTCCGTTAGCGGAGCGTTTCGCCCCTCATTCGTCGTTGCGAGGCCTGAAGGGCCGAAGCAATCCACAAGCGGAGGGCTCGGTGGTTGCGGCTTCCGGGTTGCTTCCTCCTACGCTCCTACGGAGCTTCGGTGGACAGGTCGTCGCTGCACTCCTCGCAATGACGATCTTTTTTATTTCCTTCTAGTCCGCGGCCTGGGCAAATTTTTCAGAACGGGTCAGGTCGTGGTTCTTGAGAGGCAACTGGCGAATGCGTTTACCGGTCGCTGCGAAAACGCCGTTCGAGACCGCGGCGGAAACGACGGGCGTCGCCGGTTCGCCCAAGCCGCCGATGGGCGCGCCGCTTTCGATGAAGTGAACCGCGATCTCCGGCGTCTCGGAGAGATGCAGCATCTCGTAGTCGGTGAAGTTCGTTTGCGCGACGGCGCCACCTTCGATCCGGATTTCGCCATAAAGCGCGGCGGTGAGGCCGTAGATGATGCCGCTTTCGACCTGCTGCGCGGCGGTGTCGGGGTGGATCACCTCGCCGCAATCGACCGCCGCCACGACGCGGTGGACGCGGACGGCGCCATCCGTCACGGAAATCTCCGCGACTTCCGCGACGATGGAGCCGAAGCTCTGCTGCACGGCGATGCCATGGTAGCGGCCTTCGGCGAGCGGCTTGCCCCAGCCGGCTTTTTCGGCGGCGAGATCGAGCACGGCCTGGTGGCGCGGCTGGCCTTCGAGAAGGGCGCGGCGATATTGATAGGGATCGGCGCCGGCACGATGCGCGAGTTCGTCGATGAAACTTTCGTTGAAGAAAGTGTGCTGCGTATGCGCGACGGAACGCCAGGGGCCGCGCGGCACGTGGTTTTCGACTTCGACGAAACGGATCGACTGGTTGGGGATCGCGTAAGGGATATGGGGCGCCTCGCCGGGCTCGTCCTTGTGGACATAGATGTTTTCCCAGGCGAGGGGCAGGCCCTTGCCGTCGAGTGCGACGCGGAGCCGCGCGCTGGAGGCGATGCGGTAGGCGTCGTGCTGGATGTCGTCTTCGCGCGTGTAGACGAATTTCACCGGCGCATCGACTTCCTTCGCGACGATGGTGGCAAAGTCGATCTCGCTCGGGAAATTGAAGAAGCCTTCGCGGATCGGGATGCGGCGGCCGAAACCGCCGCCGAGCAGCATCGGATGGACGGTAACATTTTCGAAGTCGATGCCGGAAATGTCGGCGACGCGGGCGCGCGTGCCGAGCGGGTCCTGCACGCCGACCCAGACATCGGCCTTGCCGTCGCGGATCCAGACGGTGCAGTTCATCGGCTCCATGCAGGCGTGCGCCAGATAGGGCACGCGGTAATTCGCCTCGACGATGTCCGCACCTTCAGCCCCGAAGGCAGGGGCGATGTCGCCGATCACCTTGTCGTCCTCGCTTTCACCGGACGCGATGGCGGCGTCATGGCCGGCGAAGATGGTTTCCGACGAGACGGCCTCGCCGCCCTTCGTGTCGAAGGTGACCTCGAGCGCGGCGGCGGCTTCTTTCGCGCGCCAGTAATTATCCGCGATGACGGCGACGCCGCCGGGGAACTCGACCACTTTCTTCACGCCGCGGCGGGAGAGGATTTCGCTCGCGTCGTAAGAGACGACGGTGGAGCCGAAGACGGGGGCGAGTTTCGGCGCGGCATAGAGCATGCCGGGGACTTGCGCGTCGATCCCGTATTTCGCGGTGCCGTTGACCTTGCCCGGAATGTCGAAGCGGGGGCGGGCCGTGCCGACGATGGTGTAGTCCGCTTTCGATTTCAGGACCGGCGCGGCGGAGGGCGCATAGTCGGCGGCTTCGGCGGCAAGCTCGCCGTAAGTGGCGGACTGACCGTTCGGGCCCGTGACCGCGCTGAGGGCGGCCACGCAGTCGGACGGCGAGACGCCCCAGCGGGCGGCGGCGGCCTTTACCAGCATGTCCTTCGCGGCGGCGCCGGTGACGCGCATGCCGTGATGGCCGGTGTAGCGGACCGCCATGGAACCACCCGTCACCTGCAGGTTCATGAATTGCGCGACCTTGGTCCATGTGGCGGCGTTGAGGCCCTTCAGCATAGGCGGCACGTCGTCGCCGGCGACGAAGCGGTTGCTCAGCGCCTCATTGGCGAAGGCTTTTTCCGCGGGCGCCTGTTCGGCGCGGACGAGCGACCAGTCGGCTTCCATTTCCTCCGCCGCCATCATGGCAAGCGCCGTGATGGTACCCTGCCCCATGT
>NZ_JBBECC010000204.1:8678-10149 GCF_040882025.1 Parvibaculum sp.
TCCATTTCCTCCGCCGCCATCATGGCAAGCGCCGTGATGGTACCCTGCCCCATGTCGGCATGAGGGACATAGATGGTGACGATGTTGTCCGGCGAGATTTTCAGCCAGGTGGTGACGAAACGTTCGCCGCCTTGCGCGGCCGCCCCTTCGGCGAGCTCGCGGCGCGAGGGGCCGGAGACGGCATAGCCGAGAAGGAGACCGCCGCCGACCGCGACGCCGACGCTGCCGCCGATGAGAAACTGGCGGCGCGAAGGCTTCTTGAATTGCATGGCCATGATGCTCTCTCCCTCAGGCTGCGGTGACGGAACGGATGGCGGCGCGGACGCGCGGATAGGTACCGCAGCGGCAGACATTCGTGATCGCCGCGTCGATGTCTTCATCCGTGGGCTGAGGGTTTTCCGCGATGAGGGCGGAGACGGCCATCAGCATGCCGGACTGGCAATAGCCGCATTGGGGGACCTGCGCGTCGATCCAGGCCTGCTGGACGGGGGCGAGAAGGCCCTCCGCCGCGCCGGAGGTGGCGGCGAGGCCTTCGATGGTGGTGATGGTCGCGCCGTCCACGGCTTCCACGGGGGTGACGCAGGTGCGGGTGGCGACGCCGTCGACATGGACCGTGCAGGCGCCGCAGGCGGCGACGCCGCAACCGAACTTGGTGCCGGTGAGGCCGAGCTCGTCGCGCAGCGCCCAGAGAAGCGGCATTTCGGGCTCGATGTCGAGCACATGGGCCTTGCCGTTGACGCGCAGCGTGACGGACATGGGGGTACCTCCGGCGGTTTCGGGGAGCGAGACTGACCAGTTTTACCATTTCGGTCAGTCGGTATCCAGCACCGATTTCGAGGTCACGGTTTTGTGATGGCCGGGCTGGGCGCGGGGAGCGGCGCGACTTATGTTTGGACGAGGCTTGTTTCCCGTTTCCGGAGGTTCCCGATGCCCGTTCGCCTGCCCGTCATCGTTTTTCTCGCCGCCAGCTTCGCCGCCGCCGGCGCCGCACAGGCCGAGCCGAAGCTCGCCGCCGGACAGTTCAAAAGCACCGACGGGGCGGAGGCGGGATCGGCCGATCTCTCCGAGGGGCCGGACGGCGTGCTGATCCGCATCGAGGTCGAGGGCCTTGCGCCGGGCTGGCACGGCGTCCACTTCCATGCCACCGGCGACTGCTCGGACGCGAAGTTCATGTCGTCGGGCGGACACATCAATCATCCGCTCAAATCCGAAGAGAAGCCGCATGGGCTGCTCAATCGGGAAGGGCCCGACTTCGGCGATCTGCCGAACCTGCATGTGGCGGAGGACGGCACGGGCAAGGCCGAGATGTTTTCGGCGCTGGTCAGTTTCGACGGCCAGGGCGACCGCTCGATGCTGTTCGACGCCGATGGCAGCGCCATCGTCATTCACGCGGGCGCGGACGACCATATGAGCCAGCCGATCGGCGGCGCCGGGGCACGCGTTGCCTGCGCGGTTCTCGAACGCGAGTGAA
>NZ_JBBECC010000205.1:0-1645 GCF_040882025.1 Parvibaculum sp.
TCGATGCGCGGATCGAGCGTCGACCTGCTGCATGTGCTCTTCGGCACCATCCTTTCGGTCGACGACGGCGCGCTGCTGCTGGTTGCAGGCATCGCCAGCTTTACACTGGTGACACTGGCACTGATCTACCGGCCGCTGGTGATCGAATGCTTCGACCCGGCGTTCCTCCGCGCGACGACCGGTGGCGGCACCGCCTGGCACTTCATCTTTCTGACGCTGGTGGTGCTGAACCTCGTTGCCGGCTTTCAGGCGCTCGGCACGCTGATGGCGCTGGGGTTGATGATGCTGCCGGCCGCCGCCGCGCGCTTCTGGGCAGGCGCGGTTTGGTCCCTGGCGGCACTCTCGATCGCGATAGCCTTCGCGGCGGGCCTTGTCGGGCTGCTGGTGTCCTACAATTTCAGCCTGCCCTCCGGCCCCTCGATCATCCTGACCGCCGGCGGCCTCTATCTCGGTTCGATTCTGCTTGGCACCCGCGACAGCCTGCGCACGCGTTATTTTCCGCGCGCACATTTCCACGACTAGAGGAGGCGCATGATGAAACGATTTCTCGCCTGCATCGCCCTGGCGTTGACGCTTGGCGCCGCCCCCGTATCGGCCGAGCCGCTGAAGGTCGTGGCAAGCTTCAGCATTCTGGGCGACATGGTCGAACGCGTCGCCGGTGATCATGTGGAGCTGACCGTGCTGGTCGGCCCGGACGGCGACGCACATAGTTTCGAACCGGGGCCCGCGCATGCCGCGGCCCTCGCCGACGCAAATCTCCTCGTCGTCAACGGTCTCGGCTTCGAACCCTGGATGGTGCGCCTCGCCGCCGCCGCGCGAAGCAAGGCCACCTATGTCGTTGCGAGCTTCGGCATCAATCCGCGCGATATGGAGAAGGACTCGCACGCGCCCGAGAGCAAATCCGATGGTGACAAGGAGGGCTACCCGGCCGTGCCGCACGACTTCGATCCCCATGCCTGGCAGAATGCGGCGAACGGCGTGATTTATGTGCGCAACATCGCCGACGCGCTGGCAAAAGCCGATCCCGAAAATGCCGGCACCTACGCAGCGAACGCAGCCGCCTATATTGCCGAATTGGAGGGACTCGATGCCTGGGTGCGCGCCGAGATCGCCAAGGTGCCGGCCGGAAAGCGCAAGGTCATCACCACGCATGACGCTTTCGGTTATTTCGGCGACGTTTATGGCGTTGAATTCCATGCGCCGCTGGGCTTTGCCGGCGGCGCACAGCCGAGCGCGCAAGCCCTGGCGCGGCTGATCGACCAGATTCGCACCGAAGGCATCAAGGCGCTCTTCATCGAAACCATGTCGGATCCGCGCATGATGGAAACCATCTCGCGCGAGACCGGCGCCGAAATGGGCGGCGCGCTTTATTCGGACGCGCTCTCACCCGGTGGCGGCGAGGCGCCTTCCTATGTCGCGATGTTTCAGCACAACGTGCCGCTGCTGGTCGAGGCGATGCTGAAGAACTAGTCGGCCGTGGTGCGCACATCCGCCGGCTTCGTAATCGCGCCCTTGACGCCGGCGAAGGCGCCAATGTCGAGCTCACGATAGAGCAGCCGTGCCGGGTCGACCGGACCCGGCATGGTCAGCCGTCCCGGTGGTGTCGGCCCGAAGCCGACCCGCGCATAATAGGGCGCATCGCCGA
>NZ_JBBECC010000206.1:0-10034 GCF_040882025.1 Parvibaculum sp.
ATGAAGAGGCGGATGGGGACGCCGGGGAGGTTGAAGGTTTCGCGCAGGCCGTTGCCCAGATAGCGGCGGTAAGACGTCGGCACTTCATCCGCGCGGCTCGAGAAGACCGCGAAGGTGGGCGGGCGCGACTTCACCTGCGACATGTATTTCAGATTGACCGGACGGCCCTTGGCGGCGGGCGGCTGGTGGCGGGAGACCGCCTCCTCCAGCCAGCGGTTGAGCTTCGCCGTCGAGACGCGGGCATTCCAGAAGGTGTGGACGCGCTCGATGGCCGGCATCAGCTTGTCGGTGCCGCGGCCGGTCAGCGCGGAGAGCGTGACGATCGGCACGCCGCGAATCTGCGGCAGCAAGCGTTCCAGCTCTTCCTTCAGCAAACGGAGCGTCGCTTGCGTGTCCGTCACCGTATCCCATTTGTTGACCGCGATCAGGAGGCCTCGGCCTTCCTGCTCGACGAGATCGGCGATGTGCAGATCCTGGCGTTCGAAGGACTGACTGGCGTCGAGCACGACGACGACAACTTCGGCGAAGCGGATGGCGCGCAACGTGTCGGCTACCGAAAGCCTTTCAAGCTTGGCGACGACGCGGGCGCGGCGGCGCATACCCGCCGTGTCCCAGAGCTTGACGCGACGGCCGCGCCAGAGCCATTCGATACCGATACTGTCGCGGGTGATGCCGGCTTCGGGGCCCGTCAACATACGGTCTTCGCCGAGAAGCTGGTTCACCAGCGTCGACTTGCCGACATTGGGACGGCCGACCATGGCGATACGCAAGGGCGCTTCGAGATCGGGTTCGTAGGGCGCGTCCGGGTCGAAGCCCTCGGCCTCATCCTCGGCCAGCGCATCTTCCAGCGCCTGCTCCTCGTCGCTTTCCGCGAAGCCGACTTCAAACTCAGCCAGCGCATCGTAAAGGTCGCTCAAGCCCTCGCCATGTTCGGCCGAAAGCGGCAGCGGCGCGCCGAGGCCCAGCTCATAAGCCTCCATGCGGCCGGCCTGCCCTGCTCCGCCTTCGCATTTGTTGGCGGCCAGGATGACGGGCGTCGGCGACTTGCGGAGGATTTGCGCGAAACGCTTGTCGAGCGGCGTGACACCGGCCCGCGCGTCGATCAGCAGCAGACAGACATCGGCTTCGGCAATGGCCTGATCGGTCTGGCGGCGCATCCGCGCCTCAAGGCTGTCGCCCGTCGCTTCCTCGAGGCCGGCTGTATCGACAACCTTGAAGGAGAGATCGCCAAGCTGCGCCTCGCCTTCGCGCCGGTCGCGCGTGACGCCGGGTGTATCGTCCACCAATGCAAGCTTCTTGCCCACCAGCCGATTGAACAGCGTGGACTTGCCGACATTGGGCCGACCGACAATGGCGACCGTGAATGACACCTCAATCAGCCTTTCTCATGGCCGGCGTCTTGCCACCTCGCCCGCTCACAAGCGGGCGCATTATCGTAGCGCGATCAGCGACGCGTCGTTGGTCAGGATATAGACCGTGCCGTCGGCGACGATCGGCGGGATCAGTGCGCCGCCTGAAAGCGAAATCTGCTCGCCAATCTCGCCGGTAAAGGGCGACACCATCAATGCCTCCCCTTCTGAGGAAACAAGGAACAGGCGATCGCTGATCAGGATCGGACCGCTCCACTCGATGTTGCCGGTTCGGTCCTCGGGGTCCTCGTAGCGCGGCAGCGGCGATATCCAGCGGATACGGCCATCGCGGCGCGAGATTGCCAGAAGTTCCTGCGAATTGGTCACGAGGAATATGAAATCGCCGGCGACCCAGGGCGTCTGCACGCCGCCAATGTCGCGCGTCCAGACGCGTTCGCCGGTACGCAGGTCGATCGACACCATGCGGCCCGAATGGCTGATGGCGATGACGCGGTTCCGGTCGATCACAGGACGGCCGGCGATGTCATTGAGCTCGCTCAAAGAGGTGACGTTGCCGGTGCGGGTGAGTGAATCGCTCCAGACAGGCGTTCCGTTTTCGACGCGCAACGCCACGAGTTCGCCGGAGGAATAGGGCGCAATGACGACGGCGCCCGACACGGCCGGGCTGGTGGAGGTCAGGATGCCTGCACTTTCGACGATGCCGCGATGGCGCCACAGCACGTCGCCCGTTTCCTGCGAGAGACAGATCATCTGGTTGTCGGCGGTGACAGCAAAAACGCGGCCGTCGGTCGCCGTGGGCGCGGCGCGAAACGGATCGCCGACCGGCTGTACCCAGAGTTCCGCACCGCTCGCGGGATCGAGCGCATGCACCGTTCCAAAGCCCGTCGTCACGAAAAGCTTGCCGTTGTCGTAAGCGACGCCGCCGCCGCGCGCTTCAGCGGCGTTTTCGTTTTCGGGCACCAGCGAAACCGTCCATGCCGATTTACCCGACTGCCGGTCGAGAGCCTGGACGCTGCCACGTGCGTCGAGCACGAAAATCCTGTCGGCGGCGATAACGGGGACCGCAACCAGCCGCGCGGCGCCCGACGAACCGGAACCGGCATCGGCCGACCAGACGCGAGCGAGCGATCCCGGCGCGACAAGGTGGTACATTGCGTTTTCCGGAGCGCCGCCCGGTTGCGGCCAATCGGCGTTGGTGCGAGCCGCAGGGAGTTCGACATCCGCGTAGGCGATCTCCGGATCGGCCTCCAGCGCGGTGCCGAGTTCCATTACCGAAAGGCGCTTGCCCGGCAGCACGGTCTTGTCGGTTGTGAAGACGTCCGAGACCGTGTCGCAGCCGGCCAGCCCCGCCATCGCCAGCCCCAGCATTGCGAGCCGGAGCGTCTTTCGGCGCGAGGGCCGAGGGGTTGCGTTCGAGCCGGCCACCATGAATTCCGCCGTCATCTCCGATTACTCCGTCTCTTCCTGAGCGTCCGGTCCCTGTTCGACCGCTTCTTCTTCCGCCGTTTCCGTCGATTCCGATGCGGGCGCGTCGGCGGCAGCGCTTTGCGGCATATACGGCGCCGCAAGCGCCTGCAACACATGGGCGCGGTCGCGAAGGCCGGCCGGCGTCGCCGGATCGTCGATGATCGCCTGCGCGTTTTCGTTCACATCCTGCCAGGCATCCGCCTTCGCCGCCGACAAGGCCAGCAACTCCAGCGCATTCCCGCGCCAGGGCGAGGAGGGGTCCAACAAGGGTTGCAGGCGCGCCTTCATGTCGTCGTAGCTCGCCTCGTCGACCAGGATGAAGGCGGCCTTGATGCGGGCCATGCCGCGCATGATCGCCGGCGCGCCGGACTGGGCGGCCACGCGTTCATAGGCCGCCAGCGCGGCGGCATGATCGCCGGCCTCCAGCAACACCGCTGCCTCCCGCAACCGCGCGAGCGTTTCGTAGCCGCCCGGCGCTTCGGCCGCGAGCCCGCCAAACAGCGCCGCGGCCTCTTCAGGTGTGGCGCTCTCGGCCTGCTTCGTCACTTCATCGAAGCGCGCCGATGCCTCGACTTTCTGTGAATAGGACCAGGTCCGCCAGCCGATGACGGCGGCGGCAATCAGTACGATGCCGGCCGCCACACCGATGAGATAAAGACCGTATTTGTCCCAAAGCTTGCTGAATTGTTCGCGGCGAAGGTCTTCTTCGACTTCGCGAAAGAGATCGGTCAAAATATTACTCCGCGGAGAAAATCAGATGGGCGGGAACTAAAGCCTCGCGCCCGGTGCCCGCCCCCTGCAGGCCGCGTAAAATAGCCCGGCAACCCGCCAATGGCAAACCGTCCGGCAAGGGCGCCAAATCCCGCAACAGATTGAGCTATTTTACCTTTTTCATGCCGTAGGTGTTTTCGGCGCCGGGGAAGCTGCGCTCGCGCACCGCGCGGGCATAGGCTTCGGCCGCGCCCGCGATCTGGGCACCGAGCGAGGCAAATTCGCGGACGAATTTCGGCGGTTTCGGTGACAGGCCCAGCATGTCCTCCAACACCAGAATCTGGCCGTCGCAGTGTGGCGAAGCGCCGATGCCGATGGTCGGGATGTCGACCTGGCCGGTGATGCGGGCGGCCAGGGGTTCGGCCATGCCTTCAAGCACGACCGCAAAGGCACCCGCTTCCGCGACGGCGGCGGCATCGGCCTCGATGGCGGCCCACTCGCTCTCCTCGCGCCCCTGCGTCTTGAAACCGCCCATGACCTGAATGTTCTGCGGCGTCAGGCCGATATGGGCCATGACGGGAATGCCGCGCAGGCTGAGATAGCGGATCGTTTCGGCGATGCGTGTTCCGCCTTCGACCTTCACGGCGGTGCAGCCGGTTTCCTTGATGACGCGGCAGGCGTTGCGGAAGGCGATTTCCGGGCTTTCCTCGTAGGAACCAAAGGGCATGTCGACCACGACCAGCGCGCGTTCGGTGCCGCGCACCACGGCCGCACCATGCGCAATCATCATGTCGAGCGTGACGCCCAGCGTCGTCTCCATGCCGTACATGACCATGCCGAGACTGTCGCCCACGAGCAGGAAGTCGACATAGGGGTCGATGTAGCGCGCCGTGTGCGCGTGATAAGCGGTCAGCGAGACGATGGGCTCGGCACCCTTGCGTGCGCGAATCTCGGGCACGGTGATGCGCTTGATCTTGGATTGTACGGACATACGGATCATCCCTTACGCGTGGCCGCGGACAGGCGCCTTACATGGGGGTACC
This sequence comes from Parvibaculum sp., assembly GCF_040882025.1. Taxonomy (GTDB): domain Bacteria; phylum Pseudomonadota; class Alphaproteobacteria; order Parvibaculales; family Parvibaculaceae; genus Parvibaculum. Next base: position 4,592 of record NZ_JBBECC010000206.1, read on the forward strand.
CGCGGGGAATTGCGACGGCGGCCGGATGCCGCTGCGAAAAAAGGCTTACAGAACAAGCCCTTAGGCACCTCCCGGCACCTTTCCTGATCCTTCTGAGCGGACCTTACAAAGAATGGCCCCTGAGCGCAATCAGAGCCCCGGGGTGGGCTCCGCGACGGTCGCCTCGCCCTCGTGGCCGCCCGGCAGGCCGACGATCTCGCGATAGGCGACGGAGAGCATGGTGACTTGCGTCATCATCAAGTAGAGATAGAGCGCCAGCGAAATGATTGCCGACACCACGGCGGCGATCGAGCCGATCAGGTCAGCGGCAGAGGTCAATGCCAGACCGGCAATTCCCTCAACGACGGCCAACAGAATGAAGACTGGCAGATAGATCAGCAATGCGAAGCCGCTGATCCTCCAGGTATTGCCGCTAGTTGCAGCGAATGTTCCGAGAACACCCTGCCCCCCGCCAAGCGCGGCATCCGGCAGCGCCAGCATCAGACGCACGACAACCCCCAGCTTGAAAACATTGAGAACGACACCCAATGGGTGGAGGACGATACCTGCCGGGCCGAGTGCCGCGAGGGACGGTGCGCCATCCCCGAAGAGTGCCGCTCCGGCAAATATGATGATCACCGCAATGACGCCGACCACAGCCGACAGAACAAGCAAGAAGAGAATCCAGAAAAATAAAATCTTCAGCGTCGTCCAGACATATTGCAGGTCCTCGCGCCGGAACGGGACCGAACCACCCTCGCCAAGCAGTACGAAACGGTGCCAGCGCACGGCGGCGACGGCCTGGGCCAGCAGCATTGCCAGAACCACGGCCACGATCGTCGCCATGGAATAGGCCGCGAGAGCTTCGCGATAACGTTCGAGAACTTCCTCGGGCGATCCCACTGCCCGCTCCACGCCGGCCATACCGTAAAGTCCGGCCTGAAAAAGCAGCCAATAAAATGCGGCCGTACCAGCCAGAAGCAGAATGACAGCCGGCCATGCGACGAAAAGAAGTTGAAAATAGTGCCTCGTGACGCCGGCGAAGACCTCGCCGACAGACCGGAAAACCCGCAGCTTTCTCATGTGCTCCCCCCGAAGCCAAAGAATGACCGTTTCAGCCTATGGCATGGGCGTTCGCACCGCTAAGGAAAATTTTCGGGCCGCTCAGAAGCTGCCATCGTCCGTGGACGGTGCTTGCGTTCCCGGCGGGCCGATCAGTTCGCGATAGACGACCGAAAGAACGGCGACATTGACGATGGCGAAGAAAATGGAGATCAGGGCGAAAGCGGCCGCGACCAGGATCGCGAGGGCCGGGACGTTCTGTATCAAGCCGGCGAGCAGGACGACGCACAATGCAATCGGCAACACCACCAGCGCGAACACGGCGACCATCCGCCAGAAATTGCCGCGCGTGCGCTCCAGCACCAAGGGCGCATTGATTGGATCGTCGACCGCTGCCGCAGGCAACAGCAGCGACAGGCGCACGAAGAAGTAGAGAGACACCAAAATCAGCAGCATACCGATGAAACTGAGCAACGAGCCCGTCGTGGACTGGGGTTGCTCTTCGGCAACGGCGACACCGGCGATGGCCAACAACAGCCCTGGCAGAAGCAACAGAAAAAGAAAGATCGACACCATCAGGAAGCGTGCTTCGCGGCGCCCGAAATTCAGATGGAACCTGCCGGCGGGCGCATCGCCCATGAGGATGAAGCGGTGCCAGGTGACGGCGATGATGGGCCAGAGAAAGAGGGCCACGACATTGAGGAGCAACGACGCGAGGAGATTTTCTTCCGGATCGACATATATCGAGATTACCGACGTTGCCAGGTAGAGCAGACCCGGCAGCCAGATCAACCGCAGCATCTCGCCCATATGGGTCCATGCACCACCATAGGCTTCGCGAACCGTCGCGAGGATGTCGAGCTTCAACGCCGTCATCGGTTCATCCCGAGAAATTTTTCCTTGTAGGCTTCATTCTCGGGATCGAGGCTGAGCGCCTTGCGATAGTCCTCGCGGGCGGCATCCCGCTCGCCCTGCGCTTCATTGATTGCGCCGCGGACATACCATGCGGCCGCGCGATCCGGATCTATCTCGATTGCCTGCTCGACATCGGCGAGTGCTGCATCGAATTCATCCATCTCGCGCAGCGCATTGGCGCGGTTCTGATAGAGCAACGCATCGCGCGGCGCGATCGTCAGCGCCCGGGTGTAGTCGTTCACGGCGGCGACGAGATCGCCAACGTTCTTGTAGGCCACGCCGCGATTGATGAGGGCCGCGATCAGATCGGGTTCGTCGAGCTCACCGGATTCGATGGCGCGGCTGCAGTAGTCGATCGCCGCCTTGTTGTCGCCGGTGCTGAACTGCGCATAGCAGAGATTGCTGTCGCCGATCGCATCGGCCGTAGCCGACAGGGGCGCCCAGGCCAGAAAGGCCGCCGCCAGCAACAAAATACGCCCGTATACCATCCGCTTGTCCCTCTCGCCGGTTCGGGGGAGAGACTAGCCCCTTAAACGCTCAGGAGAAAGCGGCGACCGCGACAGCGGTGTTCATAAAATCCCGGAACCGGACCCATTTTTCGTCGCGCAGGGTAATGATGTGGGCGAAATCGGAATCGATCGTCCGGCCGGTCGACCGCGCCGTCAGATTGAGGTGACCGGTCACGACGACCTTGTCGCGCTCGGCGATGAACTCTTCGGCGTCGAACTGGTTGATGTCGACCGAGGAAAGGACCGTCTCGAAGAAGAGCCGACATTCGTCCAGACCGCGCCAGGTGCCGGCATAGGGGATTGTCTGCGGGCCGTAGAACTCGATCACGATGTCGGGATGGAGCCAGGTCATGATGGCGGGGATGTCCTTCGCACCGAAGGCGGCGAAGAGCGATTGCGTCGCGGCAATGTTGCGCGCGGTTTCGGCGGCGGTCATTCGGCGGCCTCCTTGCGGGCAGGCGTGAAACGGATGGTCAGATTGTCGTAGCCGTGATTGAGGAGGCTGGCGCGCTGCGGGACGGGTGCGGCGTCACCGAGGCGCATATCCGCCATGCGGTCAAGCATCGCCTCGACCAGCGCGCGGCCTTCCATGCGGGCGAGCGCCGAGCCGAGACAATGATGGATGCCAACGCCGAAGGTGAGCTGCTTGTTGAGATTGGGCCGGTCGATGTCGAAACGTGCGGGATCGGGGAACACTTTCGGATCGTGGTTGGCGGCGGCGAAGAAGAGCGCCACCCAGTCGCCTTTCGAAATGCGTCGGCCGCCGACCTCCGTGTCCTCGGTGGCGATCCGAAAGAGGCGCTGCGGCGGGCCGCTGTGGCGCAGGCTTTCATCGATGAAAGCGCCGACAAGGCGGCGGTCGGCGGCAAGGCGGGCGCGAATTTCCGGCATGGTCGCCAGATTGTGCAACAGGTTGCCGAGCAGGAAGGTCGTGGTTTCGGAACCGGCGACGACCAGCGTGATGCAGAAGCGGATGACCTCGTCGAGCGTCAGTTTCTCGCCACCGGCATCGGCTTTCAGCAGCGCGACGATCAGACTGTCGGGCAAGGGTTCGCCCGCCTTCAGCGCGCGGTCGTGCTCGGTGACGACGCCGACAAAATATTCGACCAGTTCGCGATTGCTCGCCTCGCGTTCGGCGGGCGTCAAGTCGGCCGAGAGCATGAAGGCGGTCGCCCAGTGACGGAAGCGGTCGACGACGCTTTCGGGGAGACCCAGCAGGCCAACCATGATGCGTGCCGGGATGCGTGCGCCGAGCGCTTCCATCACCTCGACGTCGCCCTCGCCCAGGCGTGCGACCATGCCATCGACGATGTCGCGGACCCAGGGGTCGAGCGCCTCGACGCGGGGACGCGAGAAGGCCAGATTGACGATGCCGCGCAGGCGGTCGTGTTCGGGGTTGTCGTGATTGACCAGCATCAGCGTCGGTGCCGAGGACTGTTCCTGCAACGGGTCGCGCGAGGAAAAGAGGCGGTGGTCGCGGGCGGCGGCGGAGACGTGCTCATAGTCGAGCAGCACCCAGGCCGTTACCGCCTCGTCGGCGTCCGGCACCGTGCCCGGCGGGTAGTCGCGATAACCGTAGAGCGGCGCATGGGCCCGCAGCCTTTCGTAGAGCGCATAAGGCGCGGCGATGGTGTCGCCGGTGGGCAACGCCGCCACCAGGGCCACCACCTCGTCTCCTCCTGTTTCGGCTTTCAGGCTGTCCGGCATCGGCGTTCCCCTCCCCTCGTTTTTGTGGCGCTTTGTGGCTTCTTATTATTCATTTCATAAACAATTTATTTTGTAAATAGTTTATCCAGCCGGTTCCCTGGCCCGCCGGGCTAGGATGACGGGCGGAGAATCGCGCAGGCCCGCGGGCAGCGCATCGAAGGGAAGAGAGCGTGGCGGCGAAGAAGACCGGAAGCAGCAAGGCGGGAAGCGGGAGACCGGGCGGCAAGGCCGCATCGCAGATCCCCGACGCGGCGCTGCGGTTCCTCGAATATTACTATCCCATCCATTACAAGGCCGGCATCGGCGTGGAGGACGCGCTGCGCGGGGGCCTGCTCGGCCGCCATCAGGTGGCGATGCTCTGGCTGATCCACTCGGAGGGCAAGGGCGGCCGGGAAATGAACCGCAAGGCCATCGAGCGGTCGCTTGAGACCTGGTTCGAGATTTCCGGCGCCGCCATCACCAAGGCGCTCAGGGCGATGGCCCAGCCGCCGCTGGAGTTGGTGAAGCTTGTCGAGGACCCCCGCTCGGGGCGCGAGAAGATCGTCGTCCTGACGGCCAAGGGCGAGGCGCATATGAAAAAGATGATCGCCGGCGGCGAGGCCTATGTGCAGCTGATCGTCGACCATATGACCGACGAGGAGATCGCGCAGGGCCTGCATTTTTTCCGGCGAATTTCCGAAATCGTCGCCGGGTTCCGCTGACGGCCGCCCGCGCCCCTATGGCCAGAGGCATGCCCTTGCCCGGCGCCGCCGCCGCTGTTATAGGCACGGCGCAAATTCCGGGCCTCCTACGGCCCGAACCGGAGCCTGAAACCCATGATTTCGAACCCCGTCGTCGCCATTGCGGGCGCGACCGGCGCTGTCGGCGTCGAGATGATCCGCTGCCTCGAGGAACGCAACTTCCCGGTGAAGGAACTGAAGCTGCTCGCCTCCGCGCGCTCGGCCGGCAAAACCATGCGCTTCCGGGGCAAGGACATCGTCGTCGAGAAACTGACGGAAGCTAGCTTCGCGGGCGGCGACATCGCCTTCTTCTCGGCGGGCGGCGGCATCTCGCGGCAGTTCGCCAAGGCCGTGAAGGACGCCGGCGCGGTGATGATCGACAATTCGTCGGCTTTCCGCATGGACCCGGACGTGCCGCTGGTGATCCCCGAGATCAATCCGGAAGCGGCGCTCGCCCATAGTGGTGTCATCGCCAACCCGAACTGCTCGACGATCATTGCGATCACGCCGCTCTGGCCGATCCACAAGGTCAACCGCGTGACGCGCATCGTC
>NZ_JBBECC010000207.1:0-1627 GCF_040882025.1 Parvibaculum sp.
CCCTTGAGGAAATTGTCCCGCGCCGCGTTCAAAATGGCCGCGCGCTTCGTTTCGCTGATCGTTCTTCTGTAGTTTTCCAATCCCAAGCGCTGATTGCCTTCCATGAGCCGATATTCGACCGACGCATACCCCGCTTTCTATACGGCGAAATCGTACATCGCCGGTCAAGCAGATTTGGGAAAAACCGCCGTCTTGCCTTGCACGGTCGCCCATCGCATATCGTTATCATACGCGTGCTGACGAGCGTTGGATTGCTCTTTCTTGATCTCAGATTGCATCGCGTTCCGGAGTAGCAAAAACGATGTAGCGCAAAGGCCCGCGTTCCCTTGCGTCGAACGGATAACAAGTGACAAGCGCAATGCCTATTTCTGCACCGGGGTCTATTTGTGTGTGAGCGGAGTTTACAATTTCGGTGCTTCCGACGACATAACGTCGCGTCAGACCGTCCGAGGTGGTGAGGGTGACGACGTCGTCATTTTCGAGATCACGCAGGAACGAGAAATGTGAATCGCGATGACCGGCGATCACCGACATGCCCTGTGCGCCGGGCAAGGGCGAGCCGAGCATGTGTCCCGGACCAAATGCCAGCGCTTCACCGCTCGCGTTCGACAGCACGATCTGGTTTTTGCCGAGCGTTGGTACTTCGAGCCTTGCGACCGGCCATGCGTCGGCCCAGGGCCAGGCTTTATGTGACTGACCGTCAGTCATGGTTTCTTGCCATGCACGTTCCAGCAGGACTTGTGCGACTTCGGCCTTGGCCTTGATGTAGAGGCCTTGGCCGATCTGCCAGAAACCGATGCCAAGGCAGAGCGCAATGGCGGCGGCCCGGAGGAGGGCCGCCGCATTCCATCTGGGGATCGTCACGACCGTCGCCTGATGTAGCTGCCGTGCGACCATTGCCGTTGCATCCAGAAGATTGCGGCAAGCAAGGCGGCAAGCATGATTGCCAGCAAGCCGCCATGGATCAGTGCCGCCGCATCGGTCGATGTTTGCGGCAGCGCGAGGCCGGCGCCGGTGGTATCCGCCGAGGCGGGCGTCGCTGCCATCGCCAGCATCGGCGCGGCGCTTGCCTTGAAGGCGGCGCGCTGGGTCGCCGGCATGGCCTCGCTGCCGAAGACCTTTTCATAGTCCCAGCCGTCCGGCAGGTTGACCGGCATGTCGTGCTTCGTCAGCGTTTCGCCGTCGGGGCGCGTCGGCGTCACGTCGACCGCGACAAGGCTCGTCAGCCGGCTGACCAGGTGGTGGTCGAGTGCGGTCTTCAGGATGTCGCCGTCATGTGCCTGCCAGTTTCCTTCGATGCGGGCGTCGGCTTCGAGCTGTTCGATCTTGCGACGCGCCCAGAGCTTGCCGATGCCGGGCCGCGTTTCGCCCGCGTCGAGCGGCAGGCGCACTTCCCAGGGCGCTCCGGCCAACTGGCCCTTCAGCGTCAGCACCCCTTCTGCCTTCGGCATTCGTGCCGACAACACGATGGGTTCGCCCTTGTAGAGATCGGGCACCGGGTTCGGCCAGCTTTGCGTGTTGCGCTCGCCGGGCCAGCTTGCCGCGATATCGGTCATCACGGGGTTCTGCAGCTTTTCGAAGAGCACGCTCATGCGTTCGGCAACCTGCGTCTCGCTGCCGATATGCG
>NZ_JBBECC010000208.1:0-50274 GCF_040882025.1 Parvibaculum sp.
TTCCATTTGTGACAGTTTTTTGACAGTTTCGTGACAGAGGGGGGGTCCGCTGTCGTTTTCGCTGTCAATCGGCTGTGCATTCCGGCCTTATCCATCCGTATACGGATGGTTCTTTCTCGGTCACGGCGCCTTCTTCAGGCCGCCCATCTGGCAGACGCGTTTCCACTCCGCGGCCGTCACCGGCTGCACCGAGAGGCGCGAGTTTTTCACCAGCACCATTTCGGCAAGCGCCGGCTCGGCCTTCACCTGCGCCAGCGTTACGGGCTTCAGCATATCCTCGACGGCTTCGATAACGACAAGGCCGAACTTGCCTTTCTCGTCGGTCGGGTCGGGGCGGTGTTCACCGATCACGCGGACAATGCCGACGACGCTCTTTTCGTCGCCCGAATGATAGAAGAAGCCGAGATCGCCCTTTTTCATCGCCTTCATGTTGTTGTTGGCCTGGTAGTTGCGCACGCCCGTCCAGGGTTCGCCTTTGGCGCCCTTCTTCTTCTGTTCGTCCCACGACCAGGTTTCGCGTTCGGATTTGAAAAGCCAGTAGGCCATTGCGCTCACTCCTTCGCGTTTATTCCTTGGGGCCGAGCAGCCATTTCCAGGCGCGCACATCGGTATGCGCGAAAAGGCCGGCCTTGTTGTAGGGATCGTTCTCGACAAGTTTCTCCGCCGCGGCGCGGCTTTCGACATCGATCACCAGCATCGAGCCGTTCATCACGGTTGCCTCGTCATTGGTGAAGGGGCCGCCGATTTTGACGCAAGCGGCCTCGCCCCAATATTTCAGATGCGCGTCGCGATTGGCGAGGCGGAGGTCGAGCGCGTTCGGCTTGTCGGTACAGATCAGGCAAAAGAGCATGGGCGCGATTCCGTTTCGTTCTGTTTGCTGTTTCAGGTTTCGCGGCCGATCGGGCGGGCAAGCAGCGCCGCAATCGCCTCGTCGACGCTTGCCTTGCCGGTGACGATGGCGGTGACCGCTTCGGCGATCGGCATGTCGGCCTTGTGTTTCTTCGCCAGCGCGACGACGGCCGAGGCCGAGAAGACGCCTTCGCTGACCGAGTTGCGCGCGCCCATGATTTCGTCGAGCGTCTTTCCTTCGCCCAGCGCCATTCCGAGCGACATGTTGCGCGACTTCGTCGAGTTGCAGGTCAGGATCAGATCGCCGAGGCCGGACAGACCCGTCAGCGTTTCGGCGCGCGCGCCCATCGCAAGGCCGAGCCGCGTCAGTTCGGCAAAGCCGCGCGTCGTCAGCGCGGCGCGCGCGCTGTCGCCGAATTTCTTGCCTTCGACAATGCCGCAGGCAATCGCGAGAACGTTTTTCACGGCGCCGCCGATTTCGGCGCCGATCAGGTCGGCGGAATAATAGGGCCGGAAGGTCGGCAGGCCGATCGCGCCGGCGAGCGCTTCGGCCATTTTCTCGTCTTCGCAGGCAAGCGTCACCGCTGTCGGCAATCCGCGTGCGACTTCGGTGGCGAAGCTCGGGCCCGACAGCACGGCGGCCAGCGCATGGGGCGCGGCTTCGGCCAGCACTTCGGTCAGGAGCTTGCCGCTTTCCTGTTCGATGCCCTTGGCGCAGAGAACGACCGGCGTGCCGGCGGCGATGAGCGGCGCCAGTTCCGTCAGTACACGGCGCATATGCTGGGCGGGCGTCACCATCAGGAGCGCGTCGGCGGTCGCGACCTCCGCCGCCTCGGTCGTCGCCCGGATGCCCTTGTCGAGCGCGATTCCCGGCAGGAAAAGCGCGTTCTCGTGGCGCGTATTGATCGCCTCGGCAACCTCGGCCTCATGCGCCCAGAGCGTCACCCGGCGGCCGGCCTTCGCCGCCACCTGCGCCAGCGCCGTTCCCCAGGCGCCGGCGCCGATGATGCCGATGTTCTCTATACTCTTGATCGGATTGGATTTTTTCTCGGCCAACAGGGCCCTCCGGCCCGCATTCTGTTGCAGGCGCTAACGATTGAACGGTTCGTTGATTATTTACTCGATCGCATTATTATCATTTGTATGACCGCACAGGACGCCACGCACCAGAAAATCATCGAGGCCGCCAAACGGCGCTTCACCCATTACGGCTACACCAAAACGACGATGGCCGAACTCGCCGCCGATTGCGAGATGTCGCCGGGCAATCTTTATCGCTACTTTCCGGGCAAGCTCGACATCGCCGAAGAGATTTGCCGCGAAGCCTCTATGCAGACGGCCGAAGACCTGTCGCGCATTCTGACGACGCCGGGCCGCAGCGCCGCGCAGCGTCTCCACGATTTCCTTTTCATGGATCTGCGCGAGACCTTTCACAAGCTTGAAGAGGATCGGAAGATCGTCGAGATGGCGCAGATCGTCACCGCCGAGCGGCCGGAGTTCCACAATGAGGGACTGAAACGCGAACGCGAGGTGCTGGCCCGCATCGTCGAGCTCGGCAACATGTCCGGCGAGTTCAAGGTGCCGGAACCCGAATTCGCTGCCGAGATGATCCAGGCGGCCACCCTGAAGTTCAGCTACCCGCAGCTTTTCACGCGGTTGCCGCTCGAAAAACTCGAAAGAGAACTCGAGGGCGTCTATCAGTTGGTGGTTGCGGGCTTGAAGGGCGGCGCGGCCTGTTGCGATCCGATGAAGCTGCTCGCGGAAGCTTGAGCCGCTCTAAATCTTCTCTCAACTCATTAGATTTATTGCGCTGCATTGTTTTGTGTGGCGGGGCAGTAGGCCGCCTAGCCTGCTGATTTTATTAACAAAACACACGATATGGCAGTGTTATGTGTTGCAGCGCGGCAACATAAATCCTGACGATTGAATATTTTTTATTTTGTTCATTGTTTTTTGCTGAAGGCCTCCTAAATCCCCTCTGTCAGCGGGACACCGGACCCGAACCGCCGACAAGGAACACAGGAGAAAGAGCCATGATCAACCTCACCAGCAAGCTGACCAACCGCGCCATCACCCTCGCTGTCGCCGGTTACTCGCTCGCCTTCCTGGCTCAGATCGCCTCCCAGTACGCGGCCTGAGCGGGAACGGTACCCCCATCAAGGGCGGCTCGGCCGCCCACCATTCGAAAGACTGTCGCCATGACGCAGAACCGGAAAGTTTTCCCCCTTGTGGAGCGCGTCGCCGCCAAAGCCATCGCCGCGCTGTTTGTGGTCTACACAATCGCCTTGATCGTGCAGACCTCGGGCGTCGCCACCATCGTCTGATTTGATTTCCCCGTCCGGGCTCCTCTCCCTCCCCTCAGGAAGCCCGGCGATCCCAAGGCCCTTGCCCCCCAAGGGCCTCTTGGCCCCGCCGCCTCCCCCGCGGCGGGGTCCTTTTTTGAGCCCGGCCCAGATAGTTCAGCCGAGGTGCTGGCGCGCGAAACGCACAATATGCGTGATCGCCTCGCGGGCTTCGGGAAGCATATCGGCGTTGAGCTGCCAGACGTGCCAGACCTTCGGCCATACTTCGAGCGTTGCTTCGGCGCCGGCGGTTTTGAGCGCGGCCGCCATGCGAACCGAATCGTCCCTCAATATCTCACGTTCGCCGACCTGAAAAAGCGTCGGCGGAAAACCTGATACGTCGCCGAAAAGCGGCGAAAGATACGGATTTTTCGTGTCGGCGCCCGGACAATAGGCCGGCATCAGGCTGGCCATGATCTCGGGCACGAACATCGCGTCCGCCTCGGCATTCGATTGCAGCGAAGCACCGCCGCCGGTCATGTCGGTGGAGGGCGACAGGCAGATCAGCGCTGCCGGCAGCGGCAGGCTCTCGGCCTTGAGACGCAGGGCGAGGGCCAGCGTCAGGTTACCGCCGGCCGAATCGCCGCCAACAACGATGGATTTCGAGGGCAGCCCCTTTTCCAGAAGCGCGCGATAGGCCGTCACGCAGTCGTCGAGCCCCGCCGGAAAGCAATATTCGGGCGCCAGCCGGTAATCGATCGCATAGACCGGTACGCCGATATCCTTTGCAAGGCGCCAGGTGAGCGGGCGATGCGTGCGCGGCGAACCGGCGACAAAACCGCCGCCATGAATGTAGAGAAGCGCCGCATCGCTGCGGGTATCCGGCGCCGACAGCCTTTCGGCCGGGACGCCGCCGAGGTCCAGTGCCTCACAGGCGATATCCGCCGGCAGTTTTGCGGCGCGTGGCTCCATCTGCAGCATCAGCGGCCGCAGCAGATTCACGTCGGGATTCTTGCGGAAGCGGCGTTTCACCTGCCAGCGGATCATAAGATTGATCAGGGGGAGCTGCAGACTCATTGGCTTTGTTCCTTTCAGGCCTTGGCGCCGGCGGCGGCCGCTTCAGGGTCGAGCGGCCAGCGGGCACGCGGGCCGACCGAGATCGGATCGACGAGACCGAGCGCAAGCCGTTCGGCGCCCGCCCATGCGATCATTGCCGCATTGTCGGTGCAGAGCTTCAGCGGCGGGACGACGATTTCATAGCCGCAGGCATGGGCCGAAACCTTCAGGCGCTCCCGCAGCAGGATGTTGGCCGCGACGCCGCCCGCCACGACGAGGTGGCGGTGGCCGGACGGAATCGTTTCCGAAGCAAGGGCCATTGCGTTTTCGGTGCGTTCGGCCAGCACATCGGCGACGGCGGCCTGAAACGAGGCGGCGATGTCGGCGCGGTCCTGGTCGCTCAGAGGGCCAAGATTTTCGGCTGTCTGCCGCACCGCCGTCTTGAGGCCCGAGAAGGAAAAATCGCAACCCGGGCGGCCCAGCATCGGCCGCGGCAGGGCGAAGCGCGTCGCATCGCCCTCCTGTGCCGCACGCTCGACCGCGGGTCCGCCGGGAAAGCCGAGACCCAGCAATTTTGCGACCTTGTCGAAGGCTTCGCCAACCGCGTCGTCGATCGTCGTGCCGAGGCGGCGATAGCGGCCGACGCCCTCGACCGCGAGGAGCTGGCTGTGGCCGCCCGATACCAGCAGCAGCAAATAGGGAAAGGGCAGGCCGTCGGTCAGCCGCGCCGTCAGCGCATGGCCTTCGAGATGATTGACGGCCAGAAGCGGCAAGCCACGGGCCGCCGCGATCCCCTTGGCCGTCATCAGGCCGACAATGACGCCCCCGATCAGGCCCGGTCCCGCGGTCACGGCCACGCCATCGAGATCGTCCCAGCCGGTGCCGGCTTCCTTCAGCGCGCGGGCGACCAGTCCGTCGAGATGTTCGACATGGGCGCGGGCGGCAATTTCGGGGACCACACCACCAAACGGCGCATGCTCTGCAATCTGGGAAAAAACGACGTTGGAGAGAATTTCACCCATGGCATCCGCGCCCGGCGCCCGGCGCACCACGGCGGCGGCGGTCTCGTCGCAGCTTGTCTCGATACCGAGCAGGGTGAGCGATTTCGTCACGGGTTTCCTTATCCCAAAAGGTCTGGCTTTCCCTCTGACAAAGGGCACAAACGGGCTATAAGAGCCCCAACGGCAAACTCGCCGCCCGAGAATTTCCTCGCTGGCATACAACCTTAGAGACCCCGCATGCAACGGCGCTACCGCATCGGCACCAGAGGATCCAAGCTCGCGCTTATCCAGGCCCATGAGGTCGCGCGGCGGATCGCGCAGGTCCAGCATCTGTCGGTCGAGCATGCGGCCGAGATCGTCGTCATCAGCACGCAGGGCGACCGCGTGCAGGATCGGGCGCTGTCGGAGATTGGCGGCAAGGGGCTCTTCACCGAGGAAATCGAGGAGCAGCTCTTCGACGCCAGGATCGACATTGCCGTTCATTCAATGAAGGACATGCCGACCCAGTTGCCAGACGGATTGACCATCGACTGTCTGCTGGAACGCGCAGATCCGCGCGATGCCTTCCTCTCGACGAAGGCAGCGACGCTGGCAGCACTTCCTCAAGGCGCGGTTGTCGGCACCTCGTCGCTCCGGCGTGCGGCGCAGGTCCGGGCGCTCAGGCCCGATATTCGCGTGGTGCCGTTTCGCGGCAATGTCGAGACGCGGCTCAAGAAGCTCGCCGACGGCGTTGCCGACGCGACGCTGCTTGCAATGGCCGGTCTCATCCGTATGGGATTTCAGGACAAGGCGACGGCGCCCCTTTCGCCGGAAGAAATGCTGCCAGCCGTCGCGCAGGGCGCGATCGGCGTCGAACGTCGCGCCGGCGATGACGAGGCGGCGCATCTTCTGGCCAAGATCCATCATCAGGAGACGGGTTTGCGCGTTGCCGCCGAGCGCGCCTTGCTCGCGGTGCTCGACGGTTCCTGCCGCACACCGATCGCGGCGCTCGCCGACATTTCGGGTGAGCGGTTGCAGCTTCGCGCCATGATCCTGACGCCGGACGGTTCGGAGGTCCTCGAAACGACGCGTGAAGGGTTGGCTGTGGATGGTATTGCCCTCGGCCAAGAAGCGGGGCTCGAACTCAAGTCGCGCGCGGGGCCGCATTTCTTCAGCGAGGTCTGAAGCAGGATGCGGCTTCTCGTCACCCGGCCCGAAGAAGATGCGGCGGCGCTTGCATCTGTTCTTGCCGCGCGCGGCCATGAGGTCGTGATGTCGCCCGTGATGTCGATCCGCTTTCTCGATGAGGCCGAATTCCCGCAACGCGTCTGGCAGGCATTGCTCGTCACCAGCGCCAATGGCGCGCGTGCGCTGGCGCGGCGGCGGGAGGCGGCGGCGTTGAAAAATCTGCCGGTCCTCGCCATCGGTCCGGCCACCGCGCAGGCGATGGCGGATGCCGGCTTTCGCCGAATTGAAGCGGCGGGTGGCGATGTCGAGACGCTGGCAGCCCTGGCTTGCCTCAGGCTTTCGCCCGATGGCGGGCCGTTGCTTCACGCGGCGGGCAGCGTGGTGGCCGGCGACCTCAAGGCGGCGCTGACCGCTCAAGGCTTCGAGATCGAACGCGCGGTTCTTTATGAAGCGGTGGCCTCCGATGCGCTGCCCGGTGCCGCGCACAGGGCTCTTGCCGAGAATCGTGCCGACGGGATTCTCCTCTATTCGCCGCGCACGGCACGGATATTTGTGTCGCTTGCGCGGGCAGCAGGTCTGGAGGCGGCCCTTGCCGGGATCACCGCCTATTGCCTGTCGCCAGCCGTCGCCGATGCGCTCGAAAACACAGCCTTTCTTACGGTGAAAATAGCAGAGCAGCCCGAACAGGCCGCGCTGCTGGCGTTGCTCGATGGCTGATTTCAGCGAAACTCGTCCTGACCGGGCGTGCGCGAGCCTCTATAGTGTCCGCCGGACCGGCATGACCCCCCAAGATGGTTCCTTATGACTGATTCAAACGACGCGGATGCGGGCAAAGGCCCCGAGCCAGAATTCCTCAAGCCCGATGCGGAGGCGCGCCATCATAATGAGAAGCCGCGCAAGGAGCCCCGTATCCTCGAGGGCACGGCGGAAGAGGTGGGCGACGGGCGCGCCGCCGACGAAGAGGCGAGCGAGCCCGAAGCGTCCGTGAAAACAGCCGCCGGGCCGTCAGGCGCGGGGATTGCGCTGGCCGCTGCAGCCGGTTTCAGCGGTGCCGCCATCGCCCTCGTCGCTGCCTGGTTTCTGGGTTTGGGCGCACCTGCGGCCGACACAGAGACCGCCGGCCGGCTGGCCGATCTTGCGGCACGGATCGAGGCGGTTGAAGACGGCAGCGACAGCGCGCGCAGCCTTGACGAGCGCGCGCAATCTCTTTCCGCGCGTCTCGATGCGGCGGAAGGAAAAATCGCCGCAGCCGAAAGTGCCGCGCCGGATGCGCAACTGGCTCAGCTCGCCGAAGAGCAGCAATCGCTGAAAGAAGCGCTCGACGATACAAGGCGCATGGCGCGCGCCGCAGAGAACAGGATTGACGCGCTGGCCGCCAACCTGCCGCCACCGGGCATTGCCGATCGCGTCGGCAGTCTCGATACGCTGGTGAGGGCGCTGGACGCTCGGCTTACAACGCTCGCACCGCAGATCGAGGCGATGGAATCGCGCGTGGTCGCGCTCGAAGAAAAGAAAGACGATCCCGACGCGGCCGCACGCGCGGCGCTCGGGTTGGCGCTCGCCAATCTCGCACGCGTCGCCGAGACGACGGGTCCGTTCAAGGCCGAGCTCGATGTTGTGGAGAGCTTCCTGCCCGGTGAGGCCGGTCTTGAGGCCTTGTCCGGCGCGGCGACGAGCGGCGTTGCAACGCGTGCCTCGCTCAAGGCGCGTTTTCCTTCGGTTGTCGAAAGCGTATTCGATGCGGAGCGCCGCGCGGATGAAGAGGGTCTCTGGTCGCGCTTTGTCGCCAATGCGAAATCGCTGGTGACGATCCGGCGCACCGGTGAAATTTCGGGCGAGACGACAGAGGCCGTTGTCGCGCGCATGGAAGAACGCCTGAAGACCGACGATCTGGCAGGTGCGGTCAGCGAAGGGGAAGCGTTGCAGGGGCCGGCGCGTGAAGCGGCATCGACGTGGCTTCGCGACGCACAGGCGCGGCTCGAAACCGAAACCCTGTTGCGCGATCTATCGGCCCATGTCGCGACGCAGCTTTCTCCGGATAAAGGGTAACGCCTTCCATGTTGCGCGCGCTTTTCATTTTTATCGTCATTGCGCTTCTGAGCGCGCTTGCGATCTGGCTTGCCGACAATCCCGGCGATCTGACGATGCATTGGCGCGGCTACGAAATCCGGACCAGTTTCGTCGTCGGCGTTGGCGTGATGGCGCTGGCGGCCTTTCTGGTGCTCCTTGCCTATCGCATCGTTTCGAGTTTCATTGACACGCCTGCCAGTGTTTCGGCCTTTCTCGAAAAGCGGCGCCAGCACAAAGGCTTTCTGGCGCTGTCGCGCGGCATGGTGGCGGTTGCCGCTGGCGATGCCGCCGATGCAAAGCGTTATGCGGCCCAGGCGCACAAGCTTCTCGATGCGCCGCCGCTGACGCTGCTGCTCGCCGCGCAGGCCGCCCAGCTCGAAGGCGATGAGACATCCGCCACCGGCTATTTCGAGCGCATGCTCGATGCACCGGAGACCGAGTTTCTGGGTTTGCGCGGCCTCTTCATTCAGGCGCGGCGCGCCGGCGACCGGGAACAGGCGCTCGCCCATGCGCGGCGCGCCTTCGAGCTCAGGCCGCAAACCCCCTGGGCGGCGCAGGCTGTCTTCGAGATCGAAGCTGCCGAAGAAGATTGGGATGCGGCGCTGAAGACGCTCGATCGCGAAGTGTCGGTACGGGTTATTTCGCGTGACAAGGCGCGCCGCCGCCGCGCGGTACTGCTGACCGGCAAGGCGATGACTGCGGTCGAAGCGGCGCATGGGCAGACAGGCGAGGCACGAAAGACGGCACTTGAAAAGGCCGTCGCGCTGGCGCTCGACGCGGCGGCGCTTGAGCCGGCATTCGCGCCGACGGTCGCGCTTGCGGCGCGGCTTTGCGGCGAGACCGGACGTGCGCGAAAGGCCGCACGTTTGGTCGAATCCGCATGGAGTGCATCACCTCACCCCGAACTTGCGGATGTCTGGCTCGACATAATCGACGGCGAGAGTGGTTATGATCGCGCCGCGCGCGCGCGTTTGCTTGCCGCGCGTAATCCGGATCATATCGAAAGCCGTATTCTCGCCGCGCGCGGTGCCATCGGCGCGCGCGACTGGCCGGCGGCGCGCGAAGCGCTTGGTGCTTATGTCGGAGCCGATGCACGTGAAATGCCGACGCAACGCGTCTGCGAGCTGATGGCTGAAATCGAGGAGGGCGCGTTCGGCGACCGGGGCGCGGCACGCGGCTGGCTTGCCCGCGCGCTTCACGCGCCGGAAGACCCGCACTGGACAGGCGAAGGCTATCGCTCGTCGCGATGGTCGCCGATCAATCCAATGACGGGTGCTTTCGACGCGCTGGTCTGGACAACACCTGTCGTCGCGCTTGCCCGTGAGGAACGGCAACCAGTGGATCCCGAGATCGGGGCGGCCGGTGCCGAAACGCCGAAGGCGCAGACGGCGGCGGTTGTTTCGCTGCCTGAGCGAGCCGCCAGCAAGGAGGCGCTTGCCTTTCAGCCGCCTCTGCCCGACGATCCGGGTCCTGACGGTGCGGCCGAAGAGGCGCAAGAGGGGGAACGCAAATGGTGAAGCGGATATTGCTTGGTATACTGACGCTGGTCGTGCTGGCGTTTGTGGTGATCGTCGTTTCGGTCGTGCGGTTCGATGTGCCGCGCGAGGAGCTTGTCGGGAAATATGCCGGCGGCGCCTCGCAATTCGTCACACTGCCCTCCGGCGCCAGTGTTCATTTCCGCGATGAGGGCAATCCGGACGGTCCCGCGCTGGTGCTGGTTCACGGCTCCAATTCCTCGCTGCATACATGGGAGCCCTGGGTCGCCGAACTCGGCGGCACCTATCGCATCGTCAGCATGGACCTGCCGGGCCATGGCCTGACGGGCCGGGTGCCTGGCGACGATTACAGCCGCGAGGGCATGGCGGCGTCGGTGCATGAGTTGACGGAGGCGCTGGGGCTGACCCGGTTCGCGATCGGCGGGAATTCGATGGGCGGCGGCGTCTCGGCGCTTTATGCGCTGGAACATCCCGAACGTGTGTCGGCGCTGATCCTGGTCGACTCGGGCGGTGTGCCGGTGGCGCGCGACGACACCGATCCGCCGCTGGCCTTCCGCCTCGCTCGGATGCCCGTTCTCAGCAAGGTCATGCGCTACGTGCTGCCGCGTTCTGTCGTTGAAGAGGGCGTGCGCAAGGTTTTTGTCGACCAGTCCAAAGTGACCGATGAAATGGTGGCGCGCTATTTCGATCTGTCGCTGCATGAGGGCAATCGCGACGCGACGCGGATGCGCTTTGCGAGCTACGCCGGGCGCAACGAGGTGGCTTTTGCCGAGCGCCTTGGCGCCATTGAAATGCCGACCCTGATCATCTGGGGCGACAAGGATCTGCTCATTCCGGTTTCTGCCGCCTCCACCTTCAAGGAACGCATCCCGCACGCGGAACTCGTCGTCTTTGAGAATGTGGGGCATGTGCCGATGGAGGAAGTAGCCGAGGAAAGTGCGGCGGCTGTGGCGGCCTTTCTCGGGGCGGCACTGGCCGAGCCGACGCCTGCCCCGGAGCCCGAGGCTGTTGCCGAAGAGCCCGAAGAGGCGGAATAGGGCTGTTGCCAAAGGGCGCGGGGCGGGGTATCTCAAGCCCTTGGGCGGCCGGGCTTTTTCAAGGCATCGGCCGCTCCGGCGCCGCTTTAGCTCAGTTGGTAGAGCACCTCATTCGTAATGAGGGGGTCGGGTGTTCGAGTCACCCAAGCGGCACCACACCCCCCTCTGTCACCGAACTGTCAAAAAACTGTCATAAATCTTTCGCGGACGGAATTCCGGCCGGGCACGAGATCGAGGCAAGTCATGGCGTCCGACATCAAACATGCCCGTTTCGAGGGGCGCATCGTCATTGTCGGTTTCGGCAGCATCGGGCAGGGCGTGCTGCCGCTGCTCTTGCGGCATATCGATGTGGCGCCGGCGCAAATCTCGATCCTGACGGCCGACGAGAGCGGGCGAGATGTCGCCGAGGCCTATGGCGTCGGGTTCGCGGTGACGCCGTTGCGCAAGGGCAATTACCTGTCGGTGCTCGACCCGCTGCTTGCGAAGGGCGATTTTCTGCTCAATGTTTCGGTCGATGTGTCGAGCCTGGCGCTTGTCGAGTTCTGCCGCGCGAAAGGTGTGCTCTATCTCGACACCTGCATCGAGCCCTGGAGCGGTCAGTACACGGATACGTCGCGGTCGCCGTCGCAGCGCTCCAACTATGCGTTGCGCGAAGGGGCGATGGCGTTGAAGGCGAAACATGCGGATGGGCCGACCGCGATCCTGACCCATGGCGCCAATCCCGGCCTCGTCTCGCATTTCGTCAAGCAGGCGCTGCTCAACATCGCGGCCGATACGAAGGCCGCAGTTTCAAAACCGGCAACGCGCGAGGACTGGGCGCGGCTTTCGGCGCGGCTCGGCGTCAAGGTCGTCCATATTGCCGAGCGCGACACGCAGGTCTCGCCGACGCCAAAGCGCATCGGCGAATTCGTCAATACCTGGTCGGTCGACGGTTTCGTCAGCGAGGGCTGCCAGCCGGCCGAACTCGGCTGGGGCACGCATGAGCGGCATTTTCCGACGGACGGGCACCGCCATCCGAGCGGGCCGGGCTGCGCGATCTATCTGGCGCGGCCGGGCGCCTCGACGCGGGTCCGGAGCTGGACGCCGAACGAGGGTCCCTATCACGGGTTTCTGATCACACACGGCGAATCGATTTCGCTGGCCGATTACTTCACCGTGCTCGAGAACGGCGCCGCGCAATACCGGCCGACCGTTCACTACGCCTATCACCCCTGCGACGATGCCGTTTTGTCGGTGCATGAATTTGCCGGCAAGAACTGGCAGCTCCAGAAGGCGAAACGCCTGATGATGGAAGAGATCAGCGCCGGTATCGACGAGTTGGGCGTGCTGCTGATGGGCCATGCGCGGGGCGCCTACTGGTACGGCTCGCAGCTCTCGATCGAGGAGGCGCGCCGCCTGGTGCCGCATAACAATGCGACCAGCCTGCAGGTGACGGTGGCGGTGCTGGCCGGTGTCGTCTGGGCGATCGAAAATCCCGAACGCTGGATCGTCGAACCGGAGGAGATGGATTTCGAGCGCGTGCTCGAAATCTGCCGGCCCTATCTCGGAAAAATGGTCGGTGCCTATAGCGACTGGACGCCGCTGCTTGATCGGGGCCTCCTTTTCGAGGAGGAACTCGACGAGAGCGATCCCTGGCAATTCCGGAATTTCCGCGTCGTTTGATCCTTCCGGAACGGAAAAGGCCGCCCCTCGTACAAGGAACGGCCTTGACCCGCCTATCGAAGCCCGCGCGCCGGATGCCTGTCGGGGACGGCAACCCTCCAACGGTGGCAGGGGCGGCGGTTTCCTCAGTCGTGCTGCGGAATGCCCCGATAGCGCAGACCGGTGTGGTTTGCCTTCGGCTTGTCGTGATGCGCGGCACGGTAGCTGGCGCCGCGATAACGCAGGGCCGCGCTGCCGGCGGGCCCGGCTGTCTTTTCACCGTGATGGGCGATGCCGCGGTAAGTGAGGTCGGTCATTTGAAGTCTCCTGTTGCCCGTCCCAGCCTTATGTCTTCTGCCTTAATATGAGTAAGATGTGTAAGTTTGTCAATATGCATAAAGAATTCACATACACATTCTTTGGACAGGTCCCCGGTGGCCTGTTACAAATGGCCGAACGGCTTGAATTTTCTCGCGTTTCGGGGCTCACCGGCAGCGGGCCTCGCCGCTTTCAGGTGGTGCCAGGAAGAGCGTAAAATATTATTATGGAAAAACTAGACCAGAGAATTCAGCTTGTTGCCTCGACCGAGTTCAACAATCTGGTTGATCGCTGGCGCCGCGAACAGGCCGATCTGCCTTCCCGGTCGGAGGCGATCCGTCGCCTCGTCCTTCACGGTCTCGAATATGAGAAGAGTTTTCCGATGCGCATGATTACCGCGATTATCCGGCCCCATAAATATGAGGAGCTTCGCGATGCGCTGATCGCGCTCGGCATCGAGGGGATCACGGTGACGCAGGTTTCGGGCTTCGGCCGCCAGCGCGGCCAGACCGAGATTTACCGCGGCGCCGAATACAGCGTCGCCGAAGTGCCGAAAGTCCGCATCGATGTGGCGGTCAGCGCCGCGCTTGTCGAGAAGGCGGTGCGGGAAATCGAAAGGGCCGCGAATACCGGCAAGATCGGTGACGGCAAGATCTTCGTACAACCGCTTGAACAGGTTGTCCGTATTCGCACCGGCGAGACCAACGAGACGGCGCTCGGCTGATCCTTTCCGCCATTAATTCCTCTGAAATCAAGGTTTCCGGCAACCTCCCGTTTACTTCCGGGCAAGGTGGCGGACCGTATGCTGCGGTTCGAACTTTTTCTCGGGCAGGATGCCGAAAACCGCAATGCACGGTCAGAAACACATAGCGCCGCCGCGCCGGAAGTCGCTGCTGGCGGATTACTCGACCGATCTCGGCCAGCTGATGTCGCGCCGGCAGTCGGAGGCCGCGCTGCGCGCCGCCAAGACCGAATCCGACGCGGCAAGCCGGACCAAGTCCGAATTCCTCGCCAATATGAGCCATGAGCTCCGGACGCCGCTCAATGCGATCATCGGCTTCTCGGAGTTCATCCAGCATATCGCCGCGACCGGCAAGCCGTCGGAGAAGACCGGCGAGTATGCCGAACACATCGCCGATGCGGGGCGCCATCTCCTCAACATCATTTCCGATATTCTCGATATCTCGAAAATAGAGAGCGGGACTTTCACATTGTCGCCCGAGCTCTACAGCCTGCGCGAGGTGATCGACGCCTGCACGGTGCTGATCGAGCCGCGCGTGCGCGAGAAGAACCAGATTCTCGAAATCAAGGCCGATAAGGACCTGCCGCAGGTGCCGGTCGATGTCCGGCGCGTCAAGCAGGTGCTGATCAATCTCCTTTCCAACGCCCACAAGTTTACGCCCGAAGGCGGGCGCATCGTGCTGGTCGCAACGCGCGCGCCCGATGGCGGCGCGACGGTCGCCGTGGCCGACAGCGGCATCGGTATGAGCGACAAGCAGCTTGCCTATGCGATGACGCCGTTCGGCCAGGTGCAATCGAGCTATGCACGCGGCCATGAAGGAACAGGCCTCGGCTTGCCGATCGCGGCGGCGCTTGCGCGTCTTCACGGCGGTGAGTTTCACGTTCACAGCGAGTTGGGCAAGGGGACGACCGTCTTCTTCACGCTGCCGCCGCTGCTTGCCGATGGTACAAATCCTTCCGTACAAGGTATATTGCAATGAGTGTCGCCGTTCCGCCGCCTGCATCGCAGGCCGAAGTCGTGCCGGCCGCATCCGTCGAACCGGAAGCGCCGCCCTTCGTCGAGCGCCGTGGCGTGCCGGCGGTGCCGCCGCGCCGGATCGCGCATATCGTTTCGGTGTCGGGTTCGCAGGCGATCGCCGTTCTCGAACGCGACAAGACGCCGGGCGCCGTGGCGGCGCGTGTCGAGATCGGCCAGCTTGTCAAGATGCCGACGCCGACCGCGACGGTTGTCGGTCTCGTTTCGGCGGTCAGCGCACCGTCGCCGACGATGGGCGGCGGAGAAGATATCGGCCTCATCGAAATCAATCTCGCCGGCGAGGTTGCGCCCGATCCTAAGGACGGGCGGCTCTCCTTTCACCGCGGCGTCGCCAGCCTGCCGTCGCTGGGCGACGCGGTGTTGCTCGCCGACCGCCACGACCTGACGCGCGTCTACACACAACCCAATGTCGCGACAATCGAAGTCGGGTCGCTCTACCAGGATTCGGCGGTGCCGGCGCGCCTGCTGACCGACGATCTGCTCGCCAAGCATTTCATCGTCGTCGGCACGACCGGCTGTGGCAAATCCTGCGCGCTCACGTCCATTTTGCAACGCGTACTGGCGCAGCACGATCACGCGCATATCGTCGTGCTCGACGTGCACAATGAATATCCGACGGCGTTCGGCGAGCGCGCGGAACTCATCAACCCGACCAATCTGAACCTGCCGTTCTGGCTCCTGAACTTCCAGGAACTGGCATCGGCACTGACCAGCGGCGACGCCGATCGCGACGCCGAGATCGAGATTCTCGGCGATGCCGTGCTCACCGCGAAACGGCGCTATTCGGACGCCTCGTCGAGCCGCCAGCTGGCGCGCCGGCCGGGCGATCTCAGCGGACTGACGGTCGATGCGCCGACGCCGTTCCGGCTTTCCGACGTGCTGGCCGTCATCGACGAGCAGCTCGGCAAGCTGGAGCGCACCCAGAAAACGCTTCCCTACCGGCGGCTCAAATCGCGCATCGAAACGCTGGCGAGCGATCAGCGTTACAGCTTCATGTTCGGCAGCCTGACCGTGCAGGACACGATGACCGACATTCTCGGCCGTTTGTTCCGCGTACCGAATGATGGGCGGCCGATCACCGTGATCGATCTTTCGACCGTGCCGCCCGAAATTCTCGATGTGGTGATTTCGGTGATCGCGCGGCTTGCCTTCGACCTTGCGGTCTGGAGCAAGGGCGGCTTGCCGATGCTGCTCGTCTGCGAAGAGGCGCATCGTTATGCACCGGCAGCGGCGGGAAAGGGCTTCGAGCCGACGCGCCAGGCGCTGTCGCGCATCGCCAAGGAAGGCCGCAAATACGGATTGTCGCTGGCGCTCGTGACGCAGCGACCATCGGAACTCGATACGACGATCCTTTCGCAGTGCAGCACGGCGATTGCGATGCGCCTGTCGACCGAGCGCGACCAGCAGGTGATGCGCGCCAATACGCATGACGGGGCGCTCGACCTGCTCGACTTCCTGCCGCTTCTCGGCGACCGCGAGGCGATCGTGCTGGGCCAGGGCGTTGCCATGCCGATGCGCATCCGCTTCAACGATATCGCCGACAAGGGCGTGCCGCGCAATCTCAACAGCGCCTTCTCCGATTCCTGGAGCCGCCCTAATCTCGACCGGGCGGGGCTTGAAGCCATCGTCACGCGCTGGCGCCATGCAGGCCGCGAACGGCCCTGAGCGGACCGCGACGGAATGTCGTCGGCGCTCGGGCGGCCTGCCGGGTGCGGTGACAGCAATTTGGCGCTAGGCTGAAGGCATCGCAGCCCTTCCGCCGAAAGCTCTTCCAATGACCTTGCCTGCCCTTCGCGCCACCGCAATCCTGTTTCTTGCCATTGCCGCTCTTGCTGCCCCTGCGCTCGGGGACGAGAAGGGTATTCGCGTCGACGATGCCTGGGCGCGGGCCAGCGTGACGGCGACGGGTGCCGCCTATCTGACCATCGAGAATACCGGTGCGAGCGACGACGCACTTGTCGAGGTGCGCTCGGATGTGGCGGAAAAGCTCGAGATTCACGACATGACGATGGAAGATATGGTGATGCGGATGCGCAAGCTCGACCGCCTCGCCCTGCCGGCCGGCGAAACGGTGCGGCTCATGCCCGGCGGCATGCATGTCATGCTGATCCGTCTTCGCGCGCCCCTTGCCGAGGGCGATGTGGTGCCGCTCACGCTGGTGTTCGAGAAGGCCGGCGCGATCGAGGTTTCGGCGGCGGTACGCGCCGCCGGGTATCGCGGCCACTAAAGGAACAAATCGATTCGCCGCCGTGAACCTGCTGCGCCGCATATAGTCAGTGTGCGGTGCAACAAATTTAACGTTATCCCGCGTTATACATTACACCCGTGTCATTATTGCAATAGTGCGCGGCAATGTTGCCTGCGGGCGCGCGCATGATCCCGGCCAGCCTTGACTCGAAGCGCCAATGAAGGTGGGCTAGCGCTTGAGGGATGCTGACTGGCCGGGGGGACCAGTCGGAACTCGTTCCGAACCACCTCCCGATCCAGCTGCAAAGTTAGTGAAGCCATCGAGGATCGAGGAGGATCGCTCCATGATAAGAGGAAGCTTGCGCACGGCGCTGCTCAGCAGCGCCGCGGCGACGATGCTGATCGCATCGGCAGGCACCGCCAACGCTATCGAATATAATTTCGGCAGCGTTCAGGTGTTTTTCGACACCACACTCAGTGCCGGCGTTTCGATGCGGACGTCGGAGACGAACACCGCCTATCTGCCGGCGTCGAACGGCGGCCCGGCACAGGTCACAACGAACAATGTCAATTTTGCTTTGCTGCCGACGAGTGCGTCGCCCGCTGGCGGCGATGGTCTGACGCTTCTTACCGATCCGACCACGCCTGCGGGTTCGATCAATGGCGATGACGGCCGCCTCAACTTCGATCAGGGCGACCTGACCAGCGGTATCGCCAAGATGACCAACGACATCCAGGTCAAATGGGAAAACTTCACGTTATTCTCACGCATCAATTCCTATTACGATGCCGTGCTGGACAGCGACAGTTCCTATGCCCGTTCGAACCTGGTCGACGGTCAGGCCGACGCGGCGCGCGACATTCGCCTGCTCGATCTTTATGTCGCCGGCAATTTCGATGTCGGTGGGCTGCCACTGACGGTTCGCGCCGGCAAGCAGGTCATCAACTGGGGTGAAGGCACGTTCCTCCTCAACGGCGTCAACGGCTCGATGCCGATCGACGTCGGCGCGTTCCGCCGTCCGGGCGCCGAGGTGAAGGAAGGCCTGTTGCCTGTCTGGGCGCTCGACGCCTCGATCGGCCTGCCCTTCAACCTGTCGCTCGAAGCCTTCTACCAGCTTCAGCAGGCCGAGTATCAACTCGACCGGCCGGGTACGCCTTTCTCGACCTCCGACGTCGTATCCTACGGATCGGGCGTCGGCGGTAACGAGAATGCCGTTTCGTTCCTGACCGGCAGCTATGGCGGCACGAACTGCAACACCAACAACGTCATCGCTGTGGCGATGCAGGGTGCGCTGCCGGTAGGCGATCTGCGCAATTGCGCCGATCTGACCGGCATCAATCAATATCTGCACTACGAGAACAAGATCCCGACCGGACAGACGGAAGCCATCCGACTTGCGCTTTCCGACTCGTCGATCGTGGCGCGCGATCAGGATCGCTATGCGAAGGATTCCGGCCAATACGGCATTGCCGCACGCTGGTATTCGGAAGAGCTGAACAATACCGAGTTCGGCTTCTACTTCACCAACACGCATTCGCGTCTGCCGATCGCCGGCGAGCGGGTCTCTGTCGATCCGACGGCCGCGGGCAACACCTGGGCGCCCTTCACGACCGGCGAGAATGCCTCTGGCACCGGTCGCGGTGCGGCGTTCTCGGGCTGTAACGGCCTTGCGGGCAGCCCCTTCGCTCCCGCCGCGACGTCAACCGACCCGTCGACCAACCTGTTCTACGGCGTTCCGCTCGGGCTGACGGCGGAAATGGTTGCACAGCTCAACCAGACCGTCGGCGGCGGCACCGATCCGGTGATGGATGCCATGGAAGCGCTGGCGGTGCAGTATTACCTCAACGAGGTGGGGGGTGACTTCGCGGCCTACACGATCCCGGCGCCGGTGGCCACGGGGTTTGATGCGCTTACGGGTGGTTATTTGACCGCCAACAGAACTTTCGCGGGCATGGATCTGTCGGCACTTGCCGCGACTCTGGCGCCCGCGGGCGCCGGTGCATTGGCCGGCGTCACGGTTGCCGCGAATTCGGGCCTGCAGGCGGCTCTCATCAACTGTGCGCTCGTCGCGCTTCAGTCCAACGCCGCCATCGGCGCCACCGTTCTGACCGACGGCGCGCAGGTTATGATCGCGTCAACCGGTTTTGGCGGACCTGCCTCGCTGGGGCTCTATCTCGAATATCCGGAAGATATCCGTATGTTCGGCTTCAGCTTCAACACGACGGTGGGCACCTGGGGCCTGCAGGGCGATTTCACCTATCGTCCGAACCAGCCGGTCCAGCTCGACACGGACCAGATCACCATTGCCGCGCTGAACAGCACCTGCCTGTTCCACGGCATTCTCGGGGCGACCACCATGTCCTCGCTGGTGGCGAGCGACACTTACGGTTCGTCGTGCGGCGATTTGGGCGTCGGTGCCAACTCGCTCGATCTCAGCGGTGTTGAACGTACGAAAATCTACACCGCTCAGGTCGGCACAACCGCAACCTTCACCAATTCGAACCCGCTTGTCGGTATGACGGGCGCCGATCTCGGTATCCTGGTGACGGAAGTCGGCATGATGTACGCGCCGGACGCACCTGAAGCAGTCGGCAACGCACGTCGTTGGGGCAATGTCTGCACCAATGGCGGTACGGACCTGCCTTTGGGCGGTTTCCTCTCGCTCGCCTCGCGTCAGGGCTGCCGTCCGACGACGACGTCCTGGGGTTATGTGCTGCTCGGCCAGCTCCAGTACAACAACGCCTTCGGCACGGCTTTCTCGCTGCAGCCGACGATTGCCTGGAACCACGGTGTGTCGGGCAACAGCCCGGCGCCGCTTTCCAACTACCGCGAGGGCGCCAAGTCGCTGAGCCTCCAGCTCAACGGCAACTATCTCGGCAACTGGCGTGGCGGCATTTCCTACACGGCCTTCATGGGCAATGAGAAGTATGTCGGCAACAACGACCAGGACTTCGTGTCGGCTAACATCTCCTACGCCTTCTGATCTTCAGAAACGCGTAACGCGAAACGAAACCCGGCGGTGGCGACACCGCCGGGTTTTTCTTTTCGGGGGCGTATGGGGAGGGGTGGCGGGCGATCGTCAAGCCCGGCAAAGACAAGTGAGAAGCGTGTCCCTCGCTATGCTGCACCGCAACGTAGCGATGCCGCGACCGGACCGCAGGCCGCCTGAATCATCCGTAGACGGATCAGTGGTCTTTCCGGCGGTGCCGCGCCCTCTGCGATCCACATTAAAAAGATTTAATGAAACCAAGGCGAAAAGGCCGTCAAAACGGCCTGAAAAGCGGCCCGGAAGACACACAATCGCACAGCTCGCGATTTGCGCGGGCAAGGCAATTTGGTATCATTCCGCGAGAGTAAGGCGGGGAAACCGGCCTCGGTGCGCAGTCGCAACGTGTCTTTTCAATATGAAAAGATTTCGGTCGTGCCTGACATCGAAAGCCCGATAAGAAATCCAGTGGAGGGAACGTATATGAAAAGGACGACCATGTTGGTGTCCGCCCTTGCGATCAGCGCTCTTGCAACGAGTGCGCTGGCCAAGGTTCCGGATGCCCAGGTGAACCGTCTCGGTCAGGATCTGACCCCGATGGGTTCGGAAAAGGCCGGCGATGGCGACATCCCCGCATGGACCGGCGGCCTGCCGACCGTGCCGAGCAATGTCACCTACACGCCCGGTGACAAACTGCAGAATCCGTTTGCCAGCGACTCGATCAAATACACGGTCACCGGCGCGAATCTGGGTCAGTACGAAGATATTGTCACGGAAGGTTACAAGGCGCTGCTGAAGACCTATCCGTCCTACAAGATGAATGTTTACGAGACGCGCCGCAGTTGCGCGTTCCCGGACCGTTTCTATGAAGCCAACAAGCGCAACGCGGCGGTCGGCGAACTTGTCGGCGGTGGCGCGGGCATCAGCCAGGCGATCTTCGGTTCGCCCTTCCCGATCCCGAACAACGCGCTCGAAATCATCTGGAACCACACGCTGCGCTATCGCTCGTTCAAGGCGGTACGCCAGTTCGCGGCAGCGCCGGTGACGCGCGGCGGCGATTACACGCTGCTGATCGTGCAGGACGAAGCCATCCTGCAGTGGTCGGATCCGTCGGCGACCAAGGCCGAAGATCTCGAGAACATCTCGATCTACTACATCGCCAACACGATCGCGCCGGCCCGTGCCGCGGGTAACGTGATCCTGGTGTATGAGGCCCTCAACGCGCAGGTTCAGCCGCGTCAGGCCTGGCAGTACAGCCCCGGCACACGCCGCGTGCGCCGCGCGCCGAACATCGCTTATGACAACCCGGGCACCAATTCGGACGGCCTGTCGACGTCGGACTCGTTCGATGGCTACAACGGCGCGCCCGACCGCTACGACTGGACCGTGCTCGGCAAGACCAGCAAACTCGTTTCGGCCAATGCCTATGAAGGCGAATCGACACCCTACAAGGACTATCTGGGTGCCCTTCACCTGAACCAGGACAAGGTTCGCTACGAGCTGCGCCGCGTCTGGGAACTGGAAGCCAAGCTTCGCCCCAATACGCGTCACGTCTATTCGCGCCGCGTCTATGCGAACGAGGAAGACGCCTACCAGATGTCGACCGTGGCGCTCTATGACGGCCGTGGCCAGCTCTGGCGCGTCCAGGAAATGCATCAGATCCAGCGCTACAACGTGCCGCTTTGCGGCTCGGCGGGCGAGATCGTCTACGACCTGCAGGCCGGCCGCTATCTGGCGCTCGCGCTGCAGAACGAAGAGCCGCCGGTCAACTACTTCGCCGACGAGCTGGACAAGAACCGCTACACGCCGAACTCGATCCGCCAGCTTGGCGTTCGCTAAAACGGCTGTCGTGTGAGTTTTGAGGCCGGGCTCCGGGAAACCGGGGCCCGGTTTCTTTTTGGCGGCTTCCCTGTCTCTTCCTTCCCACCCTCCCTCTGCGGGAGGGTCAAACGGTCGAAGACCGTTTGGGGGTGAGAAGCGTTTTGCCGAAGGCAAACGAAAAGGCCCGGTGGGCCTTTTCGAGCTTCGAACGCCCGGAGCGTAAGCGAAGGGCAATGCCACACGCTTTCGTTCGCGGTTCAAAAAGGTCCACCGGACCTTTTTGTTCGCTTTGCGAAGCACCCCGAACCCCCGAAAAATCTTTCGCTTCGCTCGAATTTTTCGACCCTCTCGCAGGGGGAGGGTGGGAAGAAGGGAGCGGTGGCGGTCCATCGCGCCGGCTTTGCTGCCCGTCTGTCGCCTTCTTGACCCTGATCCAGTGTCTTTCGCTCCGGATCACGTAGGCCAAGACCACGCTCGAAAAATGCGCTATAAGGAAAAAAACGTTATAAAAGACCATCAAAACAGGAGGCTCGCCGGGGGGGACCCATACGGCTCCGGCTATCCGCCGGAGCCCGGTTCCGCCACGACGATCCAAACGCCCGAGTGAGGAGCCAAAGGTAATGTCAGCGTCCTTTATCGAAACCCTTTCCAGCGGCATGCCGCGTCTTCGCAGCGCCGCGATCGCGCTCATCGCGACCGCTTTCGCGATCGTCATGCCGGCCGCCGCTCAAGACGAGATGGACGGCCCGAAAAAGCCCGCCTATGCAATGCAATCGGCGCTTGCGCCTGAATCACTGCTGCTCGATGCGACCTATGCCGATGGCCGCCTCGTTGCGGTCGGCGAGTTCGGACATGTCGTCTATTCGGACGATCGCGGCCAAACCTGGACGCAAGCCGCCTCTGTGCCGACACAGGCGACGCTCACCGGCGTCACCTTCATCAATGCCAAGCTCGGCTTCGCCGTCGGACACGACGCCACGATCATCCGCACGCGCGACGGCGGCGAGAACTGGGATCTCGTCTATCACGATCCCGAATCCGAAATGGCGTTCATGGCCGTCTATTTCGAAAACGAGAACCGCGGTTTCGCGGTCGGCGCTTTTGCCTTCATGGTCGAGACGCAAGAAGGCGGTGAGGAAGGAAGCTGGGAGGAGCGCTCGCTCAGCGAGGGGCTGCTCGACGACTATCACCTCAACAAGCTTTTCACGGACAAGGATGGGGATCTCTACATCGCCGCCGAATTCGGCATCGTCTACTACTCGAACGACAAGGGCCGCACCTTCACCAGCATACAGACGCAGTATGAAGGTTCCTTCTGGGGCGGCTTCGGCATGAGCGACGGCTCGGTAATGGTGTTCGGCATGCGCGGCAACGCCTTCCGCTCATGGGACAAGGGACAGAGCTGGACCAAGGTCGATACCGGCACCGACAAGTCGATCGCCGGCGGCGTTCAGCTCGGCGGCGGCAAGATCGTACTCGTCGGGCTTCAGGGCTATATCGGCTACAGCGACGACAACGGCAAGAGCTTCGTCGAAGTCACGCGCGCCGACCGTCTCGGTTATGCCGCGGTTGCCGATGGTCCCGAGGGACAGATTGCCGTCTTCGGCGAGCCGGGCGCCAAATTGATGCCCGACGATCCCGAGAAGGCGCGCGAGGCCGTTGGCGCGCGGATCACCGCCGCCTCGGAAGGCGGCAGCTAGAACGCCGATCTGTCTCCCGCAATCGAACGACCCCGGCCTTGCGGCCGGGGTTTTTCGTTTGGTGTGCGCCTCACGGCAATCGCCTTCTTTTCATTGTCTCTTTCCATTGCCCGGGGCGCGGGCCACAATCCCGGAAACGAAAACGGGAGAGAGAGCATGCCGGAGGGCGTCGATTTCGGCCGCTACAAGCGGATCAAGGCGAGCCGGCAGGGCCGCGTGCTGACACTCGCCCTCAGCAATCCGGCGCTGATGAATGCGGTCGATGGCGAGATGCATCGCGAACTCGCAAGCATCTTTCTCGACGCGGCCGACGATCGCCAATCGGATGTGATCGTGCTCACCGGCGAGGGTGCGGCTTTTTCGGCCGGCGGCGACCTCAACTGGATGAAGCGCAGCTTCGAGGCCGGCGACAAGGGACCCGATGCCGCCGAAGCCAAACGCATCGTCTTCTCGCTGCTCGATCTCGAAAAACCGATCATCGCCAAGGTGCGCGGGCCGGCGGTCG
Organism: Parvibaculum sp.; assembly: GCF_040882025.1. Classification (GTDB taxonomy): domain Bacteria; phylum Pseudomonadota; class Alphaproteobacteria; order Parvibaculales; family Parvibaculaceae; genus Parvibaculum. The sequence goes on from NZ_JBBECC010000208.1 coordinate 23,895, forward strand.
GTCTCGGCGCGACGATTGCCTTGATGTGCGACGTGATTTTTGCCGGCGAGAGCGCGCGCTTTGCCGATCCGCATGTGCGCGCCGGGATCGTGGCGGGCGACGGCGGCGCCATCATCTGGCCGCAGCTTGTCGGTTATGCGCGGGCCAAGGAATATCTCATGACCGGCGATCCCGTTCCGGCAGCCGAGGCCGAGCGCATCGGGCTCGTCAATCACGTCGTACCGGACGATGAACTCGACGCCCGCGTCGATGCGTTCGCGGCGAAGCTTGCCGGCGGTGCCACCCAGGCGATCAAATACAGCAAGGTGTCGGTCAATATCGGGCTGAAGCAACTTGCGCACACGATCCTCGATACCTCGATCGGCTACGAGATGCTGACCTTCACCACCGAGGATCACAAGGAAGCGGTCAATGCGTTTCTCGAAAAACGCAAACCGGCCTTCACGGGGAAGTAACCGGCATGGATGCGGCGATGAGCGACATGCCTCTCAATTTCGACGAGCCGGAGCATGTGCGGCTGTTGCGCGACAGCATGCGGCGTTTCGTGGAAGCAGAAATGCCGCGCGGCCAAGCGCGCGAATGGGACCGCGGCAATATTTATCCCGCCGAGGTGATGAAGAAGCTCGGCGCGATGGGCATGATGGGGCTGACCGTCGAGGAGCGTCATGGCGGCGCGGGTATCGACATCTATGCGACGATGGCCGTGATCGAGGAAATCGCCAAACGCTCGGTTGCGGTTGCCTGTCCCTACATCATGGCCGTCTGCTATGCCGGCATGAATCTCGGCGAGAGCGGTAGCCCGGCGCAGAAGCGCGATCTGTTGCCGAAAGTCGCGGCGGGCGATCTTCTTTTTGCCTATGGATTGTCGGAACCCAATGTGGGCGGTGATCTCGCAGCCGTCGAGACGACCGCACGGCGCGAGGGCGAGGAAATCGTCATCAACGGTGCCAAGCGCTGGTGCACGGGCGCGCATATTGCCGACTATATTTTCTGCCTGTTGCGGTCGGGTCCGAAGGAAGAGAAATACAAGAACCTTTCGATTGTGCTGGTGCCGCCGACGCTTCCCGGCATCGCGATCACGCCGCTCGGTCATCTCGGCATTCGCGGCGTCGAGACCAAGGATGTCACGTTCGACGATGTGCGGGTGCCGGCGGCCAATATTCTCGGCGGCGAGGAGATGTGGGACAAGGGCTGGCAACAGCTGGCGGGCCGCGCGCTCGAGGTCGAGAAGCTCGAGCTTTCGGCTTGCGCATTGGGGCTCGCCGAAGCGGCGGTTGCCGATGCATGGGCTTATGCCGAAGAGCGCGAACAGTTCGGCCGCGCCATTGCCGGGCATCAGGCGGTCCGGCACATGCTGGCGGAAGCGCGCACACGCGTTCGCGCGATGCGGCTGATGCTCTACAGCGCGGCCTGGCTTGCCGATCAGGGGCGTCCCTGCTCGGTCGAAACCTCGATGGCCAAGCTTTTCTGCTGCGAGGGCGCGGCGGAGGTGACGCAAACCTGTATGCGCGTCACCGGCGCTTATGGCCTCTCGGACGAAATGGATATGGAGCGCTATGTGCGCGATGCGATCAGCCTGCCGATCGTCGGCGGCTCATCGAACATGCAGAAAAACAATATCGCGAACCGGCTGAAGCTCGGCGCCTGAGAACCAGCGCCTGGAAGGAAAAATCATGAGCGATACGCAAACGCGATCAGGCACGAGCATCGATTCGGTTGCTGCGGCGGAGGGATTTGCTGAAGAGATTGCGGCGCGGGCCGCCGAGATCGAGGCCAATCGCTTTCTGCCGCAGGACATTGCGCGGCGTTTTGCCGAGGCGGGCCTTTACCGGCTCTGCATTCCAACGGTCTATGGCGGGCTTGAGGCGCATCCTTCGGTGCTGTTCGAGACGGTCGAGCGGATGGCGCGCGCCGACGGGTCGGCCGCCTGGTGCGTCTTCATCGGCGCGACATCGGGTGTCGTTTCGGCGTTTCTTGCGCCAGAGGAAGCGCGCGCCGTGTTCGGCGATCCGCTGACGATCACGGCGGGCGTCTTCGCGCCGCGCGGCAAGGCGGTGCATGCGGTCGAGAAGGGTGTTGCGGGTTACCGCGTCAACGGGCGCTGGCAATGGGGCTCGGGCTCGCGCAATGCGCAATATATTTCGGGCGGCGCAATGATCCTTGGTGCAGACGGAAAACCCGAAATGGCGGCTGAAGGCATCCCGCAGAACCGGATGATGATGTTCGATGCGAAAGATGTGGCGCTGCACGACACATGGGACGTGTCGGGCCTGTGCGGGACCGGCAGCACCGATTTCGAGGTGCAGGATCTTTTTGTGCCCGCGACGCGGGCGGTCAGCCTCATCAGCGACAAGCCGCTGGCGCGGCCGCTCTACTGTTTCCCGACCTTCGGCCTGCTCGGTATCGGCATCGCCGCCGTCGCGCTCGGCCTCGCACGCGGTTCGATCGAGACGCTGGTCGAACTTGCCGGCGGCAAGACACCGCAAGGATCGTCAAAGCCGCTGGCGCTTCGCGCCAAGGCGCAGCTCGATGTGTCGCAGGCCGAGGCGCTGACGCGTTCGGCGCGGGCCTGGCTTCTGGAGACGGTCGACACGGCCTTCGAGGCGGCCGAGAAGCACGGCGAGATGACGGTTGCTCATCGGCGCGACATTCGCCTCGCAACGACGCATGCGGTGCAGTCGGCGGCGCGTGCGGTCGATCTCATGTACACGCTGGCCGGCGGCAGCTCGGTCTATCGCGGTTCGCCCTTGCAGCGGCAGTTCCGGGACGTGCATGTCGCCACCCAGCACATGATGGTATCGGACGCGACCTATGAGCTGACGGGGCGGCTGCTGCTCGGCGTGCCGACCAACACGGCGATGCTCTAATATATTGATTTTGTTGTATTTCTGAGGAAAGAATCGAAATGAACGAAGAGAGAAAAGGCCGCGTCGCCGGCAAGATGGCTTTCGTCACCGGCGGCGCGCAGGGGCTCGGCAAAGCCTCCGCCATTATGCTGGCGCGCGAAGGTGCCAAGGTCACGCTTGCCGACATCAACGAGAAGGGCGCGCAGGCCGTTGCCGACGAGATCAACGTAGATCGTCCGGGTACGGCCTTTGCGGTCGGTCTCGACGTCACGCGCGAGGATCACTGGAAGGACGCGCTTGCCGAAGCCGACAAGGCGATGGGCGGCATCAATGTGCTGTTCAACAATGCCGGCATCGGCGGCGGCACGACGGTTGAGGAAACCGATTTCGAGACCTACAAAAAGGTGATGGCGGTCGATGTCGATTCGGTCTTTCTCGGCTGCAAATACGCGATCCCCTACATGGTGCCCCATGCGCCGGGATCGATCATCAACACCTCGTCGATCGCCGGGCTGATCGCCGGCCACAACATGGCCGCCTACAATGCGGCCAAGGCGGCTGTCTGGCTGCTGTCGAAATCGGTGGCGCTGCATTGCGCCAAGCGCGGCTACCGCATCCGCTCCAACTCGATTCATCCGACTTTCATCGACACGCCGATCCTCGACGGCATGGCGCGCGGCATGTCGAAGGAAGAGCTCGTCAGGAAGCTCGCCAAGCAGGTGCCGCTTGGCGTCGTCGGCGAACCGGACGATGTCGCTTATTGCGTGCTTTACCTCGCTTCCGACGAGTCGAAATTCATCACCGGCTCGGAAATCAAGATCGATGGCGGCATTAGCGCGATGTAAGGAGTTCTGTGCTTAAGCTTTCTCGTCGGGTCTTGCGGGAAGGCGGGACCGGTCCCATATCGGTCAGCAATCATGACCCGTCGTGTCCTCATCCTGCTCCATCAGGAGCGTTCGAATCCCGGCCGGGTGGCGCAGCAACTGCTGCGCCGCGGCTGCGAACTCGACATTCGCCGGCCCGCGCTCGGCGACCCTCTGCCGGAGACGATGGCGGCGCATGATGCCGCCATCATTTTCGGCGGGCCGATGAGTGCCAATGACGACCTTCCATTCATCAAGGCCGAAACCAACTGGATCGGCGTGCCGCTGAAGGAAGGAAAGCCCTATCTCGGCATCTGCCTTGGCGGGCAAATGCTGGCGCGGCATCTCGGCGCCCGCGTCTGGAGCCATCCGGAAGCCCGCGTCGAGGCCGGCTATTATCCGATCCGGCCGACAGGCGACGGGGCGTCTCTTTTCGACAATCCCCAATATGTCTATCAGTGGCACCGCGAGGGTTTCGACTTGCCGGAAGGCGCGGTGCAGCTTGCCGAGGGGACCGGCGATTTCCCGGTCCAGGCCATGCGTTACGGCGACAGCGCCTATGGCATCCAGTTTCATCCAGAGCTGACGACGCCGATGATGGACGCCTGGCTGACGCTCGCGGCCGAGCGGCTGACGCAACCCGGCGCGCAGCCCGCCGAGGCGCATCGCGAAGGCCGACAGAGCCATGACGGGGCGCTAAAGCTCTGGCTGTCGCGTTTCCTCGACCACTGGCTGCCGCCGGAAGATGAAGCCCGCCAGAGCGCCTGAAATCCGCCATACGTGAAATTGTGGGGGAAGGGATGCTCCGGAAATGGTGGAGCCGAGCGGGATCGAACCGCTGACCTCCTCATTGCGAACGAGGCGCTCTCCCAACTGAGCTACGGCCCCGGAGCCCGACGCTTTTCCAGCACCGGAGCCGCTTCTTAGGCGGCGGCGGGCGAGGTGTCAAGAGAGCGGGGCCGCCACGCCGCATTGGACGGAAACCCGTCCTTGAACGCCGTCCCGCGCCCGTTTACACCTTGAACAACGGATTCGTTGCGGCATCGTTCGCGCCGCTTTCCGGGCGGTCGGCCCTCCGGCCCCGAACAATCAAAAAGGGGAGGCCCCATGATTGCCCTGTTGAACCTGATCGCCTCGGCCATCACCATCTATGTCTGGATCATCGTGGTCGGCGTGGTGCTGAGCTGGCTGGTCGCCTTCAACGTCGTCAACACCCACAACCGCTTCGTCTTCACGGTGGTCGACACGATCAACCGGCTGACGGAGCCGGCGCTCAGGCCGATAAGAAATCTGCTGCCCAATCTCGGCGGCATCGACATCTCGCCGATCATTCTGATCCTGCTGCTCTTTTTCCTGCGCAATCTGATCGTCTATGACCTGCCGATCTGGCTCGGGCTCGGATACTGAGCGGCGAGAGCGCATTGAAGGCGGTCAAGGACGGTGTCTCGGTCCGGCTCCGCGTCACGCCGCGCGGTGGCGGTGACAGGGTCGAGGGGCTGGTATGTGACGCCAATGGTGGAAGCTTCCTCAAGCTGCGTGTTTCGGCTGTTGCCGAAAAGGGCCGAGCCAACGAGGCGGTGGTGAAACTGCTCGCGAAAACATGGCGGTTGCCGCGCACGGCGCTCTCGATCACCGCCGGCGAGACGGGCCGCAACAAGGTGGTGACGATTGCGGGCGACAGGGCGAAGCTGATGGCCGATCTCGGCGCTTGGCTTGCCGATATCGAAAAGACGTCATGATGAACCAAGCTGCGGTCTTGTCTTTGCGGGGGCGTCCTCACTATAGTGCCGCTATCCCGCGTGACTGGCGAGAAGAGGTGGAGATGACCACCGTGGAGCGCGGGACTTCAGCGCCGTTCGCCTGGGCACCCCTTCCAGACATCGAGGTGCCCTCATGACCAGAACCGCAACCATCATCGACGGCAAGATCATCGCAACGGAACTGCGCGCGCGCGTTGCCGTCGAAGTCGCGCGGCTGAAGAAGGAGCATGATCTCACGCCCGGCCTTGCCGTCGTTCTTGTCGGCAACGACCCCGCCAGCGAAGTTTATGTCCGCAACAAGGGCATAGCGACGCTCGAAGCGGGCATGAATTCCTTCGAGTACAAATTGCCTGCCGATACGAGCGAGGCGACGGTGCTCGCCAAGGTGCGCGAGCTCAATGCCGACCCCGCCGTTCACGGGTTTCTCGTCCAATTCCCGGTGCCCGATCACATCAGTCAGCAGGCGGTGATCGACACGATCGATCCTGCGAAGGACGCGGATGGCCTTCATCCGCTGAATGCCGGACGGCTTGCCAGCGGTCTCCCCGCGATGGTGCCGGCGACGCCTGAAGGCTGCGTCATCATGGCAAAGCGCGCGGGCGGCGATCTCGCCGGCAAGCATGCCGTCATCATCGGCCGTTCCAATCTTGTCGGCAAACCCGTCGCGCAATTGCTGCTGAAGGAAAACTGCACCGTCACCATCGCGCATAGCCGCTCGCGCGATCTCCCGTCGATTGCGCGGCAAGCAGACATTCTCGTCGCCGCTGTCGGCCGTCCCGGCATGGTGCGCGGCGATTGGGTGAAGCCCGGCGCCATCGTCATCGACGTGGGCATCAACCGTGTGCCCGCCCCGGAGAAAGGCGAAGGCAAGACGCGTCTTGTCGGTGATGTCGCTTTCGACGAAGCGGTCGAGGTCGCGGGCGCCATCACGCCGGTGCCGGGCGGTGTCGGGCTTATGACCGTTGCCTGCCTGCTTCGCAACACCGTCATCGCTGCCTGCCGCCAGCAGGGCATCGCTCTGCCGGAAGATTTCTGAGGAACGTCCATGGAAATACGCCAACTCGGAGCCCTGTGGCCGGTCAGCGCGCTGACGCTGGGTGGCGGTGGCCTCGGCCAGATATGGGGGGAGACGACACGCGACGAAGCGGTCGCCACGGTGCGCGCGGCGGCCAATGCCGGCATAACGCTTTTCGATATGGCGCCGCTTTACGGGCGCGGCGAGGCCGAAGCGGTCATGGGCGCGGCCTTCGACGGTAAATGGCCTGACGGCCTCCGCGTCACGACCAAATGCATGATCGGGCAGCGTCACTTTCCCGATGTCGGGGCGCGGCTCGAAACGTCGCTCGCGCGCAGCCTCGCCACGATGAAACGCGAGCAGGCCGATATCTTTCTGCTTCACTCCAACATCGCGCCCGAGGGATATGTCTATGAACGCGATCCCGATTTCGCGCAGCATGGAGTAGTCACGCGGACGCAGTTTGCCGATATCGTCGTGCCGACCTTCGAGAAGCTGAAAGCGCAAGGGCTGATCGGCGCCTGGGGCGTCACCGGCACGGGTTTGCCGCGCGCGATCATGGATGTGCTTCGCGATGGGCCGCGGCCGGCCGTCGTTCAGGCGGTCACCAACCTGCTCGATTCACCCGGCGGCATGCGCCGCTACGAGGAGCCGGCCGAACCGCGCAATATCATCCGCACTGCGAAGAACAACGATGTCGGCGTGATGGGCATCCGCGCCGTGCAGGCGGGTGCCCTGACTTCCGCCATCGACCGCAAGATGGACGATAGCGAACCCGAGATGCGGGATTATGCCAGGGCTGCGCCCTTCCGCGCGCTTTGCCGCGACATCGGCGAGGACCCGGCCATCGTCGCCCATCGCTACGCGCTGGCAATGTCGGGTGTCGACACGCTGGTGCTCGGCGTCAAGAACCGCAGCGAACTCAAAAGCATCGTCGATGCGGTCGCCCGTGGACCGATCGAACCCGATCTCGTCAAGCGCATCGATGCGCTGCGCCTGAACTTCCAGATGCCGCGCATGCCGATCGACGGGGAGGACATGCAGTGATGCCGCTCCCCGTGTCATCGCTACCGGTTGTCGAGCTGTGCCCGGACCGCATGAAGACCGTCACGCGTGATGCGATACGGGCTGCCGTCGCGCGAGGCGATCAGGCCACGTCTGCGCAAACGGCGGAAGGTTGCCAATGAGCAGTCGCTCAAAACCCAGCCCTCGCGTGTGACGCAGATGACGGTGCGGATTTTTCCCTTTTCATCTTTTTCGACGCGGATCGTACCGCCACGCGCCAGTGCATGGAGCGTGCGCTGCTCGAACTTCGAGACGTTCATTGGAAGATACCTGGAGAAAAGCCAAAGCGAGACAAGCGGCGCGGCGGGCGCAGGCAATCGCGCTGCGCTGGCGGCGGCCCGTCTTTTCAAATGGCTCGTCCGAGAAGGAAACCCCGTCTCAGCGGCCGTGCTTTTCTCCGGCGACAGACATCAACGCTCCCTTGGGCGTGGTGTCTTATCCCTAGCCGACAAGGCCGACAACCGTCAATCCGCTTGGACACTGCTGGCCGCGGCGCTGCTTGTTTTTGCCGCCTTGTTGCCCTCCGGCGACGCCCGCGCCGTCGATCACGAAATCGCCGGCGGCATGGTCGGCTGGCCGGAACACGAGATGGAGCGCGCGCTCGATTTCCTGATCGAGCGGCGAATGACGGAGCTCGACGTGCGCGGCGTCTCGGTCGCCGTTGTCACCGATGGCAGGCTCGTCTTCGAGCGCGGCTACGGGGTGGGCGATATCGGGGGTGACGTCGCCGTCACCGAGCACACGCTTTTCGAAGCCGCCTCGCTCGGCAAGCCCGTCGTTGCCTTCGGCGCGATGCTGCTGGCGCGGGAGCGGAAGATTTTTCTCGATGCGCCTCTGGCCGAGGCCTTCGGCGTGCCCTGGCTCAAGAATGCTCGCGACCGTGAGACGGTGACACCGCGCCACTTGCTGTCGCACCGGTCGGGCCTTTCCAACAATCTGCGTTTCGGCTCGCGCAGCACCAGCTTCGAACCCGGTTCGCAATTTTCCTATTCGGGCCTCGGCTACATGTATCTCGCCGATGCGATGGCCGGAATCGAGGAAACGGGATTCGACCGGCTGATGCGCGCGCGTGTTTTCACGCCGCTCGGCATGCATTCCTCGGGCTTTGCGATACCGGATGCGCTGGTCGACACGGTGGCGCGGCCGCATGTGCCGCTCTGGATGCCGATCGTCGCTCTTGTCGGGCCGACGCTCTGTTTTTTCGCGATCCTTGCATTTGCGACACTGCTGATCGTTCGCTTCGGATTTGAACGGTTGCGTGTCCGGCCGGTCGAGTTTCTGCCGGCGATCGTGCTGTCGCCCTTGCTGGCGGGCGGCCTTGTCTTCGTGACATATGGGTTCTGGGCCCTGTTCTTCAGCCTTGGCTATCTGCTCGTCTGGCTCGCGGCGCTCATCGTCGTCGCGTTTTCGCTGCAGTATCTTCGGGTGGTTCTCGATCAGGGCCGCAGCGACCGGGTGGTGTCGCGCGGCCGCGCGCGGCGGCACGGTCTCGATCCGGCGATGACCGGTATTGCCTTCGCCGCCAGCCTGATTTTCATGTTCTGGCAGGTGCCGGGGCCGATGCGCGACGGCGACGATCTCAACGCGGCCGCGTCCTTGCGCTCGAGCGCTCACGATCTCGGGCTCTTCATGGCGGGCTTCATCAATGGCGCGGTGATTGGGCCGGAATGGCGCGCCCGCATGGTTTCGGAGCGCGTCGAGATCGGCACGCGCGACGGCGCCGTCGTCGGCTGGGGCCTCGGTTTCGGCACGCGCGAAACGGCGACGAGCCTCACCGTCTGGCAATGGGGCTCCAATGTGGGTTCGAAAAGCCTGATGGTGATCGATCCGTCGCGGCGCGCCGGTGTCGTCGTCCTGACCAATGCCGAAAGCGGCGCGCGTCTTGCTCAGGATATCGCCGGCCATGTACTCGGTATCGATGGCGCGTGGCGGCTGCCCTGAGGCCGGGATAGGCTTTGGCACGGGAGGCTCGCATCATGGAAAAATTCGAGAAGATTTTTGCCCGCGCGGCTAGGCGCCATGGCGGCGCCAAAGCGGTGGAAGCGAACCTTTCCAGGCCGAAAGGCACTGCAGCGCTCAAAAGGATTTCCGACGATCGCTGGCTTGCCGGCATGACCAAGGCCGTCTTTCAGGCCGGTTTCGTGTGGAAGATCATCGAGAACAAATGGCCCGGCTTCGAGGAGGCCTTTGACGGCTTCGATCCGCACCGCGTCGCCTTCTACACTGACGAGAAGATTGGCCGCCTCGCCAGCGATGCCCGTATCGTGCGCAACGGGCAGAAAATCATGGCGACGCGCGACAATGCGCGTTTCATCGTCGAACTGGCGAAGGAGTACGGTTCGGCGGGCGCCTTCTTTGCCGGCTCGAAACCGGAACAATTTGCAGGCTTGCTCGAAATCCTGAAGAAACGCGGCAACCGGCTTTCCGGCGCTTCGGCACAGTTTTTCCTGCGTCAGATGGGCGTCGACAGCTGGGTCATGTCGCCCTCCGTCGTCGCCGCGCTCGTGCAAGCAGGTGTCGTCGACAAGGCGCCCACCTCGCGCAAGGCCATGGATGCGGTGCAGGCGGCTTTCACGCAATGGCGCAAGGAAAGCGGTCGTTCGTTGACCGAAATCAGCCGGACGCTGGCGCTGTCGGTGGACGGGTGACGTCTAGCCGGCGTTCTTCCCCGCCTCGATCGCTTTCATGATGAGGCCGCGTGCGACATCCGCGTCTTTCCAGCCGTCGACCTTTACCCATTTGCCTTCCTCGAGATCCTTGTAGTGCTCGAAGAAGTGCGTGATGCGCTTTATCAGAATGTCCGGCATGTCGGTGTAGCTCTGGACATTCTTGTAGTAAGGATTGAGCTGTTCGACGGGCACGGCGAGGATTTTTTCGTCCTGTCCGGCCTCGTCATGCATCATCAAAACGCCGATCGGGCGCGAACGGATGACGGCGCCCGGCACCACCGGAATGCGGCTCACCACCAGCACGTCGACGGGGTCGCCGTCGTCCGACAGCGTATGCGGCACAAAGCCGTAATTGCAGGGATACTGCATCGCCGTATGCATAAAGCGATCGACGAAGAGCGTGCCCGATTCCTTGTCCATCTCGTATTTCACCGGATGGCCGCCATGCGGCACCTCGACGATGACGTTGATGTCGTCGGGCGGGTTCTTGCCGATGGGGATGGCGTCGATACGCATTTACTTTTCGGTCCGTTTGTTGCGCGCGGCGAGCAGACGCAACCTGAGTGCGTTAAGCCTGATGAAGCCTGCCGCGTCCTTCTGGTCGTAGGCGCCGGCATCTTCCTCGAAGGTCACATGCGCCATCGAATAGAGCGAGTAGGGCGACGAACGCCCGACGACCGCGACGGAGCCCTTGTAGAGTTTCAGGCGCACGCTGCCCGTCACCATTTCCTGGCTCTTGTCGATCAGCGCCTGCAGCATCTCGCGCTCGGGGCTCCACCAGAAGCCGTTATAGATCAGCTCCGCATAGCGCGGCATCAGCTCGTCCTTCAGATGAGCCGCGCCGCGGTCGAGCGTGATCGATTCGATACCGCGATGGGCGGCAAGCAACACGGTGCCGCCCGGCGTCTCGTAGATGCCGCGCGACTTCATGCCGACAAAACGGTTTTCGACGAGGTCGAGCCTTCCGATGCCGTTTGCGCCGCCGAACTCGTTCAGCTTCGTCAGCAGCGTGGCCGGGCTCATCTTTACGCCGTCGATGGAAACCGCGTCGCCCTTCTCGAAGCCGACTTCGATATAGGTCGGCGTGTCGGGGGCGTCCTCGGGTCGGACACTGCGGCTATAGACATATTCCGGCGCTTCCTCGGCCGGATCTTCCAGAACTTTGCCTTCCGCGGAAATGTGCAGCAGGTTCGCATCGACCGAGAAGGGCGCTTCGCCGCGCTTGTCCTTCGCAATCGGGATCTGGTGCTTCTCGGCGAATTCGATGAGCCTCGTGCGCGAGGTCAGGTCCCATTCGCGCCAGGGCGCGATGATCTTGATTTCGGGGTTGAGAGCGGCATAGCCGAGCTCGAAACGGACCTGATCGTTGCCCTTGCCGGTCGAGCCGTGGCAGACCGCGTCCGCGCCGGTTTCGCGCGCGATCTCGATCTGGCGTTTGGCGATCAGCGGCCGGGCGATCGAGGTGCCGAGCAGATAGACACCCTCATAAACCGCGTTGGCGCGGAACATCGGAAAAACGAAATCGCGGACGAATTCCTCGCGCAAATCCTCGATGTAGATTTCCTTGACGCCGAACATCTCGGCCTTCTTGCGCGCCGGCTCCAGCTCCTCGCCCTGGCCGAGATCGGCGGTGAAGGTCACCACCTCGCAGCCATAGGTTTCCTGCAGCCATTTCAGGATGACCGAGGTGTCGAGCCCGCCCGAATAGGCCAGCACCACCTTCTTGACGGATTTGTCGGCGCTCATTGCGTCACCTTATGAAGGGTCGATTTTGCGGCGCACTATAGGGAAAAGCCGGGGTGACACAATGGATGGATTGCGGGCGGACCGAGGGCGCGGAAGCAATTTCCTTGATCGGGGGAGAGGCGTTCGTTATATTGAGTTTAACTCAATAAGGAGACGGACATGTCCGATGGGAAGCTCTTTCCGGAGGTCGAAACACTGGCAGCGCTGGGGAGCGACCTTGCCGGGACCTACAAGGCAAGCCGCAGTGAGGCGGCGGCGAAGGTCGACCCCGAGCAGCTTGCGCGGGACATGCGACAGCTCGAAGAAGACGGCTACCTCGTCATCGAATCGCTGCTGAGCGAAGAGGAGATCGCGGCGATCAAGGCGGCGCTGCTGCCGCTCCTCGGTCACACCGGGCGCAATGCCTTCGAGGGACACAGCACACAGCGCCTCTATGCGGTGCCGGAAAAGACCCGCGCGACCGACCGGCTGATCGAGCATCCCCGCGTGCTGGCGCTGCTCGATCGCCTGTTCCTGCCGAACTATCTTCTCTCGCAATGTCAGGCGATCAACATCATGCCCGGCGAGGAGGCCCAGTATCTTCATTCCGATGACGGCTTCTACCGCGTGCCGCGTCCGCGCCCGCCGCTCGGCGCGGCGACGGTCTGGGCCATCGACGATTTTACCGAGGAGAACGGTGCGACCGTCGTCGTGCCCGGCAGCCACACATGGCCGGACGGGCGCATGCCCGGCGCGGGCGACAGGCAGATCAAGGCCGTGATGCCGGCGGGATCGGTCGTCTTCTATCCCGGTACGCTCTGGCATGGTGGCGGGGCGAACCGTTCCGCGGCGCCGCGTCTTGCGGTCACCTGCCAATATTGCGAGCCCTGGCTTCGAACGCAGGAGAACTATTTTCTTTCGCTTTCGAAAGAGACCGCGCAGAGCGTTTCGGAGGATATGCGGCGAATGCTCGGCTACAGCATCTATCCCCCCTTCATGGGCATGGCGAACGGGATGCATCCGAAGCGGGTGCTCGAAGAAAGCGGGCTTTCGTGAACGCTCCGACGTCGCGGAAACGGCGATCGCCGCGCGAGGCACGCCGCCTCATCATCGATGCCGCGCGCGACAGGCTGCTCGACGGCGCGGGCGATCTGGAAATGGTGGAAGTCGCGAAACGGGCGGGCGTGTCCGAAGGGCTCGCCTATTATCATTTCGGCAGCAAATCGGGACTTCTCAACGCCGTGGTGAAAGATTTCTACGAGCGGCTCGATGAGGCCGTGCTGGCGGTGCCTTACGAAGGCGCGAGCTGGCGGGAGCGCGAGCGGGCGCGTACGCATGAATTCGTGCGCCTCATGTATGAAGATCCGGTGGCGCGTCTCGTCGTCGATGTGGTGCGTGCCGACCCTGCCTTCGCGGTGGAGGAGGCCGAGCGCCGCCGCCGGCTCAACCTGCTCGGCGCGCGGAATATCGCCGAGGCGCAGAAGGCAGGCGAGATCGACAAGTCCTGCGATCCCGGCCTCCTGGTTGCGATGATCCTTGGCGGCGTCACGGCCGGTGTCAGCCATGCGCTTGCGGCGAAGCCGCCCACACCGCTCGCCCAGGCGCAGAAAGAAATCTGGTCATTCGTCGAACGCGCGGCGGGGATCGCTCCTGGCTGAGGGCGGAGGTCGCCGTCTGCTTCCGTCCCGCCACCGGCAAGGGGGGACGGGACGCGATTTGCCTGTCATAATCGGCGGCAAGAGGCCATTTCGGGGGAGTATCATGGATTCATCGGTCGCCTTTCTCGTCCTGCTGGGGTTCCTGCTTGCGGGCGGCTATATCTGGTACGCAAGCCTCATCACGCGGCGCAACGAGGTGCGCGAGGCGATGGGTTCGATCGACGTCCAGCTCAGGAAACGTTTCGACCTCCTGCCCAATATCGTGGCGCTGGCGCAGAAATTCATGACGCATGAAAAGGCGCTGCTCAGCGAGTTGACGGCCCTCAGGGCGCAGGTCGAGGCGCCTTATGCGAAGGACGATCCGGCCGCGGCCGGCGCGCATCTCGACGCCTCGAAGAAGCTCGAGGCGGGCATGATGCGGCTCTTCGCGGTGGCCGAGAACTATCCCGAGCTTCGCTCCGCCGAAACGATCACGACGGCCCAGCACAGCTTCGAGGAAGTCGAAGGCAACATCGCGGCGGCGCGGCGCTTCTACAATTCGGCGGTCACGCGCCTCAACAATGCGGTCGAGATTTTCCCGGGTTCGATCATCGCCAACATCGCCAATGTGCAGAGCTTCCCGTTCTACGAGGTCGAAGACCCGGCCATGCGCGAGCCGGTCGACGTCAACAAGCTGATGGCGTGAGGCTGTCATGACGCCGGAGCCGGATGCTGGCTTCGAGAAATTCTTTGCGCGCGAAATCGCGCCCTGGATCGACGAAAAGGAAGCCGAGCGGAAGCTCGTCCTTCGCCGCGCGCTGTGGCGCGCCCTGCCGGTGATTGGTCTTGGCCTTGCCGCTTTCGGCGCTTCCTCGCAAATGATCGCGGATGAAGATATGCGCGGCTTCGCGCTCTTCGCGAGTGTCGCGGTGATGATCGTCGGCGCGTTGCTCCTCACATCGGTCCTCACATGGGGACGAAACTTCGCCGAGGAACTCTCCGCGAAGGTCTTCGGTCATTTCGGCTACGAATATGCGCCGGCGCCGCCGGAAGGCTTTCTCCTCCCCTTCGACCGTTGCCATCTTCTTCCCGGTCACGACCGCGTCTCGCTTGAGGATCACGTGCGCGGAGATGTGGATGGTGTGCCCTTCGAACTCGCCGAAGCCTTTCTTGAAAAGAAAGTCCGGCGCGACAAGCGCGACGATTACGATCTCGTCTTTCGCGGCCTTGTCGCGCGCTACCGCTTTCCGAAGCGGTTTTCCGGCCGTACCTATATTCTCGGCGACCGCGGGCTGTTCAATGCGCTCGGCCATGCAGGCGCCGGGGCTGAGCGCGTGCGGCTCGAAGACCCGCGCTTCGAAGAGCGTTTCGAGGTCTTTTCCGGCGACCAGGTGGAGGCTCGCTATCTCCTCACGCCGGCTTTCATGGAACGGCTCGTCCGGCTTTCCGACGTGAGCGGCGGGCCGATGCAGGCAGCCTTCGATGGCGACGAACTGCTCCTCGTCATCGACGGCCGGCGAGGCTATTTCGCGCAGCCCTCGCCCTGGCGCGATCTTCGCCGCAACGACCATATTCATGCCTTCGTGGAAGACATCGCCTTCATCCGCGAGATCGCGGAAGTGCTGAAGCTCGATACGGAAACCCGGGTCTAGGCTCCGCAGCATGTCTTGCGCGAATTGGCCCTAGGCGGCGGTCGCCGGCCGGGGCACCATCGCGCAATCCAAATCACGAGGACGTCATGAAGGTCGAGTTCTGGTACGAGTTTGCGAGCACTTATTCATATCCTGCGGCAATGCGTGTCGAGCGGGCGGCGGCCGAGGCGGGAGTCGATCTCGTCTGGCGGCCGTTCCTGCTCGGGCCGATCTTCGGCGCGCAGGGCTGGAACGACAGCCCCTTCAACATCTATCCGGCCAAGGGCAAGTATATGTGGCGCGACATGGCGCGCATTTGCGCGGCCACGGGGCTGACGTTGAAGACACCGCTCGCGCGTTTCCCGCAGAACGGCTTGAAGGCGGCGCGCCTCGCGCTTCTCGGGCAGGACGAGGCTTGGGGGCCGGCGTTCACGCGCCGCGTCTATCTCGCGAATTTTGCGGAGCAAAAGGATATTTCGGACGAGGCGGTGCTCACCGGAATTCTCGCCGCGCTCGGTCTCGATGCGGCGGCGCTCCTCGTACGTTCGAACGAACCCGCCAACAAGGACCGCCTGAAGACGCAGACGGCCTCGGCCATCGCGAAAGGCATTTTTGGTGCGCCCTCCTTCGTCGTCGGCGAGGAACTTTTCTGGGGCAATGACAGGCTCGAAGCGGCGCTCGACTGGGCGCGGCGCTGAGGACCAATTCCGGAATGCGTTCGGGGCCAAGCGCTGCGGCGGGTTGCATGACGCGGTCGCCGTCCCGATGTCGGGTCGAGTTCGATTGCCACCGCGGGAGTTTGCCGATGACCGAGATCGTTTTTCACTCGCAGCCCGTCAGCGTCTATCTTTGGACGGCGTCGCTCGTTGCGGCGGAGAAGGGCGTCTCCTGGTCGGTCGACCCGGTCGAGCCCGGCAGCGCCTCGCATCGCGCGCTCAATCCCTTCGCCAAATCGCCGGTGCTGCAGCATGGCGATGTCTATATCTACGAGACGCTTGCCATTGCGCATTACATCGACCGTGCTTTTGACGGGCCGGCGCTCCAGCCTGCCGATCCGCGCGGCCAGTCGCAAGCGCTGCGCTGGGCGAGCCTCGTCAACGCCTATATCTTCCCGACCATGACCAATGGCATCGCCAAGGAGCGGCTGCTGGTGCCCGCGCAGGGCGGCACGACCGACGAGGCGCGCGTTGCCCAGGCCGCAAAGGACATGGCGATGCAGCTCGGTGTCGTCACGCGCGATCTGGAAGCGCACCCGTTTCTCACCGGCGACACGCTTTCCATCGCCGATTGCTTCCTGCTGCCGCATGTTCATCTCGCTTCGATGACGCCGGAGGGCGCGTCGGCAATCGAAGCCGCACCGAAGGTCGCGGCCTGGCTCGAGGTGATGCGCGCCCGGCCGAGTTTCGCGGCGGCCGATCAATTCGCGCGGCGCGCGGCCTGAGTTACCTGAAACGTTCCGGTAGCTCGGCTTCGGGGATCAGCAGGTCGTCCTCGATTTCGAGCCAGATCTCTTCGATGAGTTCGGCGCGCCCTTCGCGTTGCGGCGTCGAATGCTTTGCCGAATAGTCGCTGAAGGCCTTGTCGCGCGCTTCCTTTGAAGGCCAGCGCGCATAGGCGACGAAGTCGCCGTTTTCCGCCCGGTGCAGCCGCGAGCCACCGCCGCCATGATCGCGCATGATGTCGAGGGTAATGTCGTGCCAGCGGCGCCTGAAGTCGTCTTCGTTTTCCGGCGCCACGCGCCAGCGATAGATGGCGGCGTGCATGGGAATTCTCTCCGTCGTCAGGCCCCTGCTTCCGCCCGCGCCTCTTTGAATCTCTCGCTTGCGCGCACCTTCACCGTCTCGCTCTTCAACTGCCCGCAGGCCGCCATGATGTCGCGGCCGCGCGGCGTGCGCACAGGGCTCGCATAGCCCGCGCGGTTCACGACGTCGGCGAATTTCTCGATCGTCTCCCAGTCGGAGCATTCGTAAGGCGAGCCCGGCCAGGGGTTGAAGGGGATCAGGTTGATCTTGGCCGGAATGTGCTTCAGCAGCCGCACCAGCGCCTTGGCATCTTCGAGCGAATCGTTGACGCCTTTCAGCATCACATATTCGAAGGTGATGCGGCGCGCGTTGGAGACGCCGGGATAGTTGCGGCAGGCTTCCAGCAATTCCTTGATCGGATATTTCTTGTTCAAGGGCACCAGTCTGTTGCGCGTCTCGTCGTTTACGGCATGCAGCGAGATCGCCAGCATGCAGCCGATTTCGGCACCCGCCTTTTCGATCATCGGCACGACGCCCGACGTCGACAGCGTGATGCGCCGCTTCGACAGCGACAGGCCTTCGCCGTCCGAGACGACTTCCAGCGCGTCGCGCACGTTCTCGAAATTGTAGAGCGGCTCGCCCATACCCATCAGCACGATGTTGGTGATGAGGCGATCCTCGGAGTTGCGCCCGCCATCCGGCCATTCGCCCAGCGCGTCGCGCGCAATCAATATCTGGCCGACGATTTCGCCGGCGGTGAGATTCCGAACGAGCTTCTGCGTGCCGGTGTGGCAGAAGCTGCAGGTCAGCGTGCAGCCGACCTGGGAGGAGACGCAGAGCGTGCCGCGGCCCTCTTCGGGGATATAGACGGTTTCGATTTCGGGGCCCGGCACGCCCGGCCGGTCGGCGGGAAGCCGCAGCAGCCATTTGCGCGTGCCGTCGACCGATTTCTGTTCGGTGATGATTTCGAGCCGCGACAGGTCGAAAGCCGCGTTGAGCTTGCCGCGCAGTTCCTTCGACAGCGTCGTCATGCCGTCGAAGTTCGTCAGCCCGCGATTGTAGATGCCGTTCCAGATCTGCCCGGCGCGCATCCGCAGCTGACTGTCGGGCAGGCCGAAATCCCTGAGCGCCTCGGCGAGCTGCGGCCGCGTCAGCCCGACAAGGCACGTCCGCGCAACCGCCGCCTTCGCAGGTGTCCGCGTGTCGTTGGTCTTGTCATGGGCGATGTCGAGGCGCGTCATGGCCGCTTCATATCACAGACGGCATGACGGGGGCCAATGGCCCCCGTTTTCCGCAGGAATCCGGCGTTTGTCCGCCTATTTGCAGGTCTCGTCGATCTTCTTCAGCGCGGCCGAGGAGCCCTTCAGCGAATAGGTGTCGGTGGTCAGCGTGTCGCGTGAGGAGGTGCCCTTGATTTCCATCGAGCTTCCGGCCTTCAGGGCCTGCACCATCTTGCCTTCCTCGGACGGGGTTTCGAGCCAGGCCCAGTACTGGTGCTCGCCGCCTTCCTTGACGCCGTTGAACATCTGGAACTTGTCCGCGCCGATGGTGGCGAAGGGGCGGCTCGTCGGTTTGAAGGCATAGCCGGCGCGCATGCTGATTTCGTTCTTCGTGTTGCGGCCCGGGCGGTGCGTCACCATGAAATAGACATCGCCACGATTGGCGCCAGCCGGCAGCATCCGGGTGGGGGCGCTCATCGCGTAGCACATGCGGTCGCCGCCGGCGCCATAGCTGTAGGCCGACCAGTCGTCATACTTGCCGAGCAGCTTCGGCGCTTCCTGTGCGGCCGCGATGCCCGATGTGACTGCCGTCAGCAGGAGGGCCGACAGGGCAAGGGTCGTGGCGCGGGCGAAGCTCGCGGACGGGCGCTGGCGTCTTGGCATGATCTTCAACTCGTTGGCTTTCTCTTGTTGTCCGGGGTCGCGGCCGCCTGACCATAACGGCCCATAAGCCCGATTTCCAGACGGACAGCCCGGAAACACGGCAAATTCCGGCCGGCGGGGATTGGCGGCCGGGCGGAAAATTCCCCGATTCTTGTGGCGGAAGCATGGCGGCGGCGGGCGGAAGGGCGGTGCCATGGCGTCAATCTGGCGAATGCGGGCCTCGTCGTGCTAAGGGAGAGGCAGCGATATTTCCAGAAAACGCCCATACAACGCCAAATCAGGGGGAGACGACCATGAAAGCCGTGCTGTGCAAGGAATATGGCCCGCCCGAAAGCCTCGTCATCGAGGAGGTGCCGAGCCCTCAGCCCAAAAAGGGCGAGGTGCTGCTCGAGGTTCATGCGGCGGCCGTCAATTTCCCCGACGTGCTGATCATCGAGAACAAGTACCAGTTCAAGCCGCCACTGCCCTTCTCGCCGGGCGGCGAGGTCGCGGGCAAGGTGATCAAGGTGGGCGAGGGCGTCACCAAGGTGAAAGTCGGCGACCGCGTCATCGGGTCGTGCGGCTGGGGCGGTTTTGCCGAGGAGATTGCGCTCGACGAGGCCCGCGTCACGCCGATCCCCGACGAGATGGATTTCGTGACCGCGTCCGCCTTCCTGATGACCTACGGCACCTCGCATCACGCGCTGAAAGACCGCGCCCACATCAAGCCGGGCGAAACGCTGCTGGTGCTCGGGGCCGCGGGCGGCGTCGGGCTTGCCGCCGTCGAGCTCGGCAAGGCGATGGGCGCGCGCGTCATCGCGGCGGCCTCGTCCGAAGACAAGCTGCAAGTCTGCCGCGATCACGGCGCCGACGAGACGATCCTCTATCCGACGGGCGCGCTCGACCGCGACCAGCAAAAGGCGCTGACCGACCAGATCAAGGCGCTGACCGGCGGCCAGGGTGCCGATGTCGTCTATGACCCCGTCGGCGGCGATTATTCGGAAGCAGCCCTTCGCGCCACCAACTGGGAAGGGCGCTTTCTGGTCGTCGGCTTTGCCGCCGGCCCGATCCCGAAAATCCCGCTCAATCTGGCGCTCCTCAAGGGCTGCCAGATCGTCGGCGTTTTCTGGGGCGCCTTCACGGGCCGCGAGCCGAAGCGGCATCAGGAAAACCTGAAAGAGCTGATCGCCTGGTTCAAGGCCGGCAAGCTCAAGCCCCATGTGTCGCGGCAGTACAAGTTCGAGGAAGCGGCCGAAGCGCTCAACGACATGGCCGCGCGCAAGGTCAAGGGCAAGATCGTTCTGGTGCCGGCGCGATGAGCGCCGCCGCTTGAGGGGGCTTCCAGCATGGGACGGCGGCTGATGGAGACGCGCGCATGAGGCGCGGGGTGGCGGCGCTCGGCGCGGCGTTCGGCCTTGTCGTGCTGGCGCTTTTCGCCTTTCTGATCCATGTGCTGCTGGCGTCCGGCGATCCGGCCTATTGGGAAGGCGAGATCGCGGCTTTCGAGCGCCGCGACGTCTCCAACCCGCCGCCGCCGGGCGCCGTCCTTTTTGTCGGCGGGCGCGACGTCCGGCTCTGGCCGCAGCTTGCTGCCGACATGGCGCCGGTGCCCGTCATCCAGCGCGGTTTCGGTGGCGCGCAGATCGCCCATGTCACGCATTACATGTCGCGCATCATCCTGCCCTATCACCCGCGCGCCATTATCGTGATGGCGGGCGAGGCCGATCTCGCCGATGTCTATGGCCGGCGGCCCGAAGACGTGCTCGACGATTTCCGCACGCTGGTGCTGTCGCTCCGGGCCGAAGGCAGCCGGGCGCCGATCTGGTTCGTCTCGCTCCGGCCGCAGCCGGCGCGCCAGGAACGCTGGTACGGCGCCCATCGCGCCAATGCGCTCGTCGCCGATTTCATCGCCACGCAACGCGACATGCATTACATCGATGCGAGCGCGGCCATGCTCGACGCGGCCGGCAATATCCGCCGCGGCTTCCATCGCTGGGACGGGCTGACGCTCAACGACAAGGGCTATGCCGCCCTGACCGCCGCGATCCGGCCGGTGCTGATCGAGGCCGGTTACGGGGGCCTGCGCTCGACCAGATAGATTTCACGACAAACAGCAAGAAACAGGGGGCCCATATGGCCGAGACGCTTTCAAGAGAGACAAGGGCCGGCAAGGTCGAAGGCAGCTTCGACGCGAAATTCAAGCCGGTCGTCGATGCCTTTATCGAGAATTGCGAAACGCGCGGCGAGGTCGGCGCCAATGTCGCGATCACGCTCGAAGGCAAAACCGTCGTCGACATCTGGGGCGGGAAGAAGGCGCCGGAGGGCGAGGCCTGGGACAGGGATACCGTCTCCATCGTCTTTTCCTGCACCAAGGGCGCCACCGCCTTGTGCGCGCATATGCTGGCCGACCGGGGCAAGCTCGATCTCGACGCGAAGGTCGGCCAATACTGGCCCGAATATGCGAAGAACGGCAAGGAAGAGACCACCGTCTCGATGATGCTCGACCATTCGGCCGGCCAGCCGCATCTGCGCACGCCGCTGAAAGATGGCGGCTATTACGATTACGATTACATGGTGAAACTCCTCGAGGACGAAGAACCGTTCTGGAAGCCCGGCATCCGCAACGGCTATCACGGCGTCACCTTCGCCTGGACGGTCGGCGAGCTGGTGCACCGCGCGGCGGGCAAGCGCCTCGGCCGCTTCTTCGCCGATGAGGTCGCAAAGCCGCTCGGCCTCGACTTCACCATCGGCACGCCCGAAGCGACCGAACCGCGCATCGCGCCGATGATCTTCGCCGAGCCCGATCCCGCGGCCGCCAATTCGAAATTCACGCAAGCGCTCCTCACCGATCCGGCAAGCCCCGCGCATCTCTTTCTGCTGAACAGCGGCAATGCCAATTTCAATTCGCGCGAGGCCCATGCGTCCGAAATGGGTTCGGCCAACGGCATCACCAATGGCCGCGGCCTGGCGGGCATGTATCAGCCGCTCGCCAATGGCGGCGGCAAACTCGTCGGCGCCGACACGCTTGCCCGCATGAGCCGCGTCGCCATGGGTACGCATGAGGATGCGACGCTCCTCATCCCGACGCGTTTCGCGCTCGGCTTCATGAAGTCGATGGACAATCGCAAGCTGAAGGACGAACCGAATTCGAGCTGCATCATGTCGGATGCCGCCTTCGGCCATGTCGGCATGGGTGGCTCGCTCGGCTTCGCCGATCCCTCATGCGCCATGAGCTTCGGCTACAACATGAACCGCATGGGCTCAGGCATTCTCCTCAACAGCCGCGGCCAGGCGCTGGTCGACGCAACCTATACAGCACTCGGCTACCGCTCCAACGCGTCGGGCGTCTGGGCGATGTGATTTGGCCGGTCTTCACACGGCGCCATCGCCGGTTGGTCAAGCAGACTCGGTTGCAGGGGTGTTGCATTTTTCACAACCCACGATCGTCATGGCCCGATTTATTCGGGCCATCCACGTCTTGGCGTCATGGAAAAGCTGAAAAGAAGCAAGAAAGACGTGGACGGCCCGCCACCTTGATTACAAAGGAGGGCCGGGCCGTGACGATTAAAGGTTGAGGACAGACGACCGCGACAGTCTAAACCCCTCAGTCCTTCGCTTCCTCCGCCGGCGGAAGATTGAACGCCGCGCGCGCGGCTTTGCGATGCCGCGGCAGGATGTGGCTCGAGACGAGGCCGATCGCGGCCATCAGCACGGCGGCGTCGTCGGTGAAGCCGAAAGCGGCGACGACATCGGGAATGAAATCGACCGGCGTCACGAAATAGGCCAGGGCCGCCAGCAGCGTCGCCTTGACGCGAACGGGCGTCTTCGGGTCGCGGGCGCAGAACCAGGCGGCGGCCGCTTCCTCGGCAAAGGGGACGCGGCCGGCAAAGCGCGCCATTTTCCGCCAGAAGCCGTCGCGCACGGTTTTTTCGTTGCGGGCGATCACGGCCGGCAATTGATGAGCCGGATCGAGGGCGGCGCCCGTTTCCGTTTGTCCTTGCGATGTCGCCATGGCCGTTTCCGCTGTTTCGTGCCCTCGCCTCCCGGCAAAAGATGGGCGCTCGCCGGTCCCCTTGCAAGCGGCGGCGACGTAGCGTCAGGGCGGGGCGCGGCGCAACTGCCGCTGTTTCAGGACTTTTTGGGGATTTTTGGCTCGCAAGCGCGGCCGCAAATTTGTAAAACCGGCGCCAATCGGGCGCTGGAGCATTCGCGTCCCAGAAGACGGTTCATCAAGGAGACGACCCATGAAACTCGATTCCGGCATCAGCGCCATCATCACCGGCGGCGCTTCGGGCCTCGGCGCGGCCACCGCGCGGCGTCTGGCGAAAGAAGGCGTGAAGATCGGCATTTTCGATCTGCAGGAAGACAAGGGCGAGGCGCTGGCGAAGGAACTGGGCGGCGTCTTCGCGAAAGTGAACGTCACCGACGAAGCGAGTGTCGATGCCGGCTTCGAGAAGGTCCGCGCCGCCATCGGCCAGGAGCGCATCCTCGTCAACTGCGCCGGCACCGGCAACGCGGTCAAGACCGCGTCGCGCAACAAGGAGACGGGCAAGCCCGAACACTTCCCGCTCGACAAGTTCAACCTCATCATCCAGATCAATCTCGTCGGCACTTTCCGCTGCATCGCGAAGTCGGCGGCCGGCATGCTGACGCTCGATCCGCTTTCGGACGGCGACCGTGGCGCCATCGTCAACACCGGCTCGGTTGCCGCGCAGGACGGCCAGATCGGTCAGGCGGCGTACTCCGCTTCGAAGGCCGGCGTCGTCGGCATGACGCTGCCGATCGCGCGCGATCTTTCCCGCGAAGGCATCCGCGTCAACACAATTTTGCCCGGCATTTTCGACACGCCGCTTCTCGCCGGCGCACCGGAGAAGGTGCGTCAGGCCTTGGGCGCGCAGGTGCCGTTCCCGGCCCGTCTCGGCAACCCGGACGAATATGCCTCGCTCGCCTGCGAGATGATCCGCAACGGCTACTTCAATGGCGAAACCGTCCGCCTCGACGGCGCGATCCGCATGGCGCCGCGCTGACGCGCGGCTGGGGCCGCATGGCGCCGCGCCAAACCCAACGCCCGAACAAATGCGAAAGCCCCGGTGGAAACACCGGGGCTTTTTGTTGGGAGGGACACGGATTCATTAAACAGAACAAACTCAAAACCGTCATGGCCCGGCTTGTCCGGGCCATCCACGTCTTTCTTTCTTCCTTCTTTTGACTATGCGGACATCATCCATTCCCGCAAAATATTCCGATGAAAGGCGGCTGGGTCTACATCGTCACGAACAAGCGTGACGGCACTCTCTATGTCGGCGTCACCTCCGACATTGGACGCCGCGCGTGGGAACATCGCGAGGCCATGTATCCGGGCTTCACAAAACGCTATGGCCTCAAGCGCCTTGTCTACATGGAACGCCACGAAGAAATCGAAAGTGCGATAGCGCGCGAAACGCGCATCAAGAAATGGCCGCGTGCATGGAAAGTGCGCTTGATCCACGAGTTTAATCCCGACTGGGATGATCTGTATGAAACGCTGAATCATTGAGGCCAATATATACAACACGTCATGACCCGGCCCTCCTTTATAATCAAGGTGGCGGGTCATCCACGTCTTTCTTCTTCTTTTGGTTGCCGCAAAGACGTGGATGGCCCGAATAAATCGGGCCATGACGGTTTTCTTTTGGTTTTATGATTCATCAAGTTCGGCCAATGCTTTCGCTCCTCGCAATGACGATGAAAATGAAGAACGCGAACCCTTCCACCGACCCCAGCTTCACGGCAGCTCCGTCGAGCCCGTAATCAGCCGCACGCCCTGCCGCAGCGTCACATAGGCCCAGATCCAGTGCAGCATCACGATCAGCCGGTTGCGGAAGCCGATCAGGAAATAGATATGCGCCGCGCCCCAGATGAACCAGGCGAGGAAACCCTTTATCCGTATCCGGCCGAAATCCACGATGGCGCTTGTGCGGCCGATGGTGGCGAGATTTCCCTGATGACGGTAGCGGAAGGGCGCGGGCTCGCCGCCCTTGATGCGCGTACGGATCGCTTTTGCCGCATAGGCGCCCATCTGCTTGGCCGCCGGCGCGATGCCGGGCACGAGACCGCCGTCCCGCCATGTCACGGCGGCGGTATCGCCGATCGCCAGAACATGGTCGTCGCCGGGCAGCGTCAGGCGATCCGTCACGGCGACGCGCCCGGCGCGGTCGCCCGCGACGCCGAGCCATTTCGCCGCGGGCGAGGCTTCGACGCCGGCCGCCCATATGATCGTGCGCGCGCCGATCGACGTCTCGCCCATTTCGACGCCGGCGGCGCTGCAGCGCGTGACCGCCTCGCCGAGCTTCACCTCGACGCCCTTGCGGGTGAGCGAGGCTTGCGCGAAGGCGGAGAGGGTTTCGGCAAAGGCGGGGAGCAGGCGCGGGCCCGCCTCGATCAGCAGCACGCGCGCCGATGACGGATCGATATGGCGGAAGTCGCTCACCAGCGTCTTGCGCGCGAGCTCGATGATCGCGCCGGCCATTTCGACGCCGGTCGGGCCGCCGCCGACGATGACGAAGGTGAGGAGGTTGCGGCGCGCCTCCGGATCGGTTTCCGTCTCGGCCTTCTCGAAGGCAAGCAGAATGCGCCGGCGGATTTCGGTCGCATCGTCGATCTTCTTCAGGCCGGGTGCGAAGGGCTCCCATTCGTCATGCCCGAAATAGGCATGTCGCGCGCCGGTCGCGACCAGCAGATAGTCGTAAGGGACGTGGCGCCCGTCGGCGAGCACGACGGCGCGCGCCGCGCGGTCGACGGTCTCCACCTCGCCCAGAAGCACGCGTGTGTTCTTCTGGTCGCGAAAGGTCGAACGGATCGGCACCGCGATGTCGGCCGGCGACAGCGTGGCGGTCGCGACCTGATAGAGCAGCGGCTGGAAAAGATGGTAGTTCTGCCGGTCGATCAGCGTCACGTCGACAGGCGCGCGGCCAAGGCTTTTCGCCGCCATCAGTCCGCCGAAGCCCGCGCCCAGAATGACGACGCGCGGCCGGCCGGAAGCGGGTGCGGGCATGATCGGTGCTCCCCTATTTCTTCGCCACCGTCCCGGCCTTGCCGGCCCATTTGTCCATCAGCGTTGCGAGCTTCACATCCTTCTCGCTCAGCCCGCCCGCGTCATGCGTCGTCAGGATCACGTCGAGGCGGTTATAGACATTCGCCCATTCGGGATGGTGGTCCATCTTCTCGGCGACGAGCGCCACGCGCGTCATGAAGCCGAAGGCCTCGTTGAAATTCCTGAACTTGTAGGTCTTCTCGATGGCGTCGCGGCCCTTTACTTTCGTCCAGCCCTTGAGGCCCGTGAGCGCTTTCTCGCGGGCTTTTCCCGTCAGCTTCTCCGTCATCTCCGCCTCCTTGAAATTTGCAGCCTGAGCCTCGCGCTCCTGGAGCATTTTCCGGTCAAGTGGACGCCGGTTGACCGCAGAAAATGCGACAAAATAAAAATCGAAAGCATGATCCGATTCTTTTCGATCGGATCATGCTTTAGTCTTGCCGCGCAAGAGGAGAGAGCAGGCGATGGACTGGAAAGACGCGCACGCGCCGACGCT
>NZ_JBBECC010000208.1:50374-51585 GCF_040882025.1 Parvibaculum sp.
CGCGCAAGAGGAGAGAGCAGGCGATGGACTGGAAAGACGCGCACGCGCCGACGCTGGCGGAATTCGAGAAACTGGCCGACGCGGCTTTCGCCCGCCTGCCGGAGGGCTTTCGTGCGCGCTGCGAGGGGCTCGTCATCCGTGTCGAGGATTTTCCCGACGAGGAGGTCGCCGTCGAGATGGAGCTTGAAAGCCCCTTCGACCTGCTCGGTCTCTATCAGGGCGTTTCCCATGTCGACCGCTCGGTGATGGAGCCGTCGCATCTCCCCGATATGGTCTTTCTCTATCGCCGCCCGATGCTCGACTACTGGGCCGAATATGACGAACCGCTCGGCGGCCTCATCGCGCATGTGCTGGTGCACGAAATCGGCCACCACATGGGCCTTTCCGACGAAGACATGCACGCAATCGAGGAAGCGGCGGGGGAGTGAAGCCGCGGACGTCCTCGCTTCTTCCCACCCTCCCACGGGGGGAGGGTGGGAAGCAAAATTGCGGGCGTCTACCCCTCGCCATCGTCCCAGTCGTCGAATTCCTCGTCCGGATAGTGCCGCTCGGCCACGTAAGGTCCGCCGCCGGTCCCGCCCTTCGCCGAAAAAAGCGTGAAACGCTCCACCGTGAAGCGGGGCGCGGCGAAGAGATTGTTCGCCGCGATATAGCGCCCCACATCCACGGCGCCCGCGCGCGCGATGCGCGCCACCGTCACATGCGGATGAAACTTCCGAGTTTCGGGCTTCAACCCGACGCGCCGCATCGCGCTTTCGTGGCGGCCCTGCAGAATGCGCAAGGGTTCCGACATCGTCACGCCCGCCCATAATGCGTTCGGCCGCTCGCCGCCGAATTCGCCGACGCCCTCAAGCGCGACCTCGAAAGGCGTGAAGGGAATGATGGCCAGCGCCGCGTCGATATCGGCGGCGACATTTTCCGCCACATCGCCGATGAAACGCAGCGTGATGTGCAGATCGCCGCGCTCGATCCAGCGCGCGCCTTCGAGCCCCTGCTGCAGCCGCATCAGCCGCTCCGCCACCTCGTCGGGAATTTCCAGCGCTGTGAAAAGGCGGATCATGGGGGGCATCTATCCCTGAATCGTCATGACCCGCTTTATGCGGGTCATCCACGTCTTTCTTCCTTCAGTTTAAAGACGTGGATGGCCCGGACAAGCCCACTGCTGTCCGGTTTAAATTTCAGATTCAAATTTAACCGTCATGACCCGCTTT
>NZ_JBBECC010000209.1:0-9757 GCF_040882025.1 Parvibaculum sp.
GCGATGACCGAAATCTATGTCGATGCCGATGCCTGCCCGGTGAAAGACGAAGTGGTGCGGGTCGCCGAGCGCCACGGCCTCACCGTCCACATCGTTTCCAACAGCGGCATGCGGCCGACCGGCCATCCGCTGGTGCGGCCGGTCGTCGTTCCGGAAGGTCCCGATGTCGCCGATGACTGGATCGCGGAACGCGCCGGCATCGGCGACATCGTCGTCACCGGCGACATTCCGCTTGCCGCCCGCGCGCTCGAACGAGGCGCGGCGGCGATCGGGCACAATGGCAATCCCTTCACCGCCTCAAGCATCGGCATGGCGCTTGCGATGCGCGATCTGATGCGTGAGCTGCGCGAGACCGGTGAATCGAAGGGCGGCGGGCCCGCTTTTTCGCGCGCCGACCGCTCACGCTTCCTGCAGGCGCTTGAAAGCGCCGTGCAGGTGGCGTTGAAGGCGCGTTAGGCGTTGGCCGGAATGAAGGTCATCGCGACGCCGTTCATGCAGTAGCGCAGTCCCGTCGGCGGCGGGCCGTCTTCGAAGACGTGGCCCAGATGCCCGCCGCAGCGGCGGCAATGGACTTCGGTCCTGACCGTGAAGAAGCTGCGATCCTCCGAGGTCCCGATCGCGTTTTCGAGCGGCTCGTAGAAACTCGGCCAGCCGGTACCGCTGTTATATTTCGTCGCGGAAGCAAAGAGCGGCAGGTCGCAGCCGGCGCAGTGATAGGTGCCGATGCGTTTCTCCTTGTCGAGCGGGCTCGTGCCGGCGCGTTCGGTGCCGTGGCCGCGCAGCACGCGATATTGCTCCGGCGTCAATTGAGCGCGCCATTCGGCGTCCGTCTTCGTTACCTCGAATGTCGGCGTCGCCGCCTCGTCGGCCTCGGCGTTCTTGCCGCGCAGTGTCAGTCCGGCGGCGGCGAGCGCCGCGGCAACCGCCGTTCCACCCAGGAAATTCCGTCTGGACATCATGCTCATCTCCTAGTGCCCGCCCGCTTCGTCGCCCCAGATCTGCTTCAGCCGCTGGTCGCGTCCACAGCCCCAGCGGTAATAGGCGTAGCGCGCGGGATTTTTCAGATAGTAGTCCTGATGATAGCTCTCGGCCGGATAAAAGGGAGCGGCTTCGAGAATTTCAGTGACGATCGGCAGGCCGAGGCGGCCCGAAGCCTCGAGTTCGGCTTTCGAGGCTTCGGCCAGTTCCTTCTCCCGCGCGTTACCGTAGAAAATGGCGCTGCGATATTGTGGCCCGGCGTCGCAGAACTGCGCATTGGCGCGTACGGGATCGATGTTGCGCCAGAAAACATGCAACAGCTCCTCGTAGCTGACGCGGGCCGGGTCGTAGACAATGGCGACGGCCTCGATGTGGCCCGTCGTGCCGGACGACACTTCCTTGTAGGTCGGATTGGCCTTCTCGCCGCCGGTGTAGCCCGACGTTGTGCGGATGACGCCGTCGAGCTTGTCGTAGGGCGGCTCCATGCACCAGAAGCAGCCGCCGGCGAAAATCGCGACGGCTTCTCCGGCCGCTGGCGTTTCGGCGGTGGCCGCCGGCGCGGTCAGGATGGCCCAGAGGCCAAGCAGGATGGCAAAGCGCTTCAATTCAAAATCTCCTTCGATCTGACGTGCAGCCTACGCCTTCCCGGCCGGTCCCGATTTCAATTCGTTCTCACGACTTTGCGAGCACCCGCATAAGCCACATGGACGGCGGGGTTATTCGCCGCTAGCATGCAGACAGTCAGGCGGTTTGATCGGGAGGAGAGACTGCCATGAGTGATATGTCGTCGCAGTTCGGCGCGGCGGGCGGCGGGGCGCGGTTGCCGGAAATCCGGACGATCCGGGCGGATGCGCCCTGGGTCTGGCTTGCCCGCGGCTGGGCCGATATGTCGAGCGTTCCGGCAATCAGCCTTGCCTATGGCGTTGGCTTTTTCCTGATTTCGCTGTTGCTCGTTTGCGCGCTTTTTCTTTTCAACCTCGGCGCGCTGGTGCCGGTCATGGCCGCGGGCTTCCTGCTGGTCGGCCCGATGCTTGCTGTTGGCATGTATGAAGCGAGCCGCCGGGTCGAAGCGGATTTGCCGGTGCGGCTTGCCGATGTTGCTTTCGTCTCCACACGCAGTCCGGCGCAGCTTGCCTTTCTCGGCGCGATGCTGATGGGCGCGATGCTGATCTGGGTGCGCATCGCGACGCTTCTCTTCGCGTTGTTCTTCGGCACGCAGACGATGCCCCAGCTTGACGAATTTGTGCCCGCGTTGCTGCTGACACCGCACGGGCTCGGACTCCTCGTTGTCGGTACGGTGGTGGGTGGCGCGCTGGCGTTCATATGTTTTGCGATTTCGGTCGTCTCGGTGCCGATGCTGATGGCGCGCGATGTCGACGCGGTAACTGCGGCGCTCACCAGCATCGAGACGGTCAGGCGCAATTTCTGGCCGATGATGATCTGGGGCTGGATCATCGCCTTTTTTACAGCCTTCGGCATCGCCACGCTGTTTGTCGGCCTGATCGTCGTCTTCCCGCTGCTTGGCCATGCAACATGGCACGCCTATCGGGCTCTGGTCGCCGAAAGCTGATTGTTGCTATGAGACAGGTCTGTCGTCGCCCGGTCCGTCGTCTTCCGGGTCTTCGTCGAACAGAATGCGCTCGGCCGCGCCTTCGAGGTCGTCATACTGGCCGCTTTTGAGCGACCAGAGAAAGGCGGCGAGGCCGAGCAGGCCGAGCAGCAGCGCCGCCGGGACAAGAAAGACAAGAATGTTCATGACAGCGGCGCGGCAGGCTTGCGCCGGTTCAGCCGCATTGCGTTGGCGATCACCGTGATCGACGAACTCGACATTGCGATGGCGGCGACGAGCGGCGTCACAAAGCCCGCGACGGCAAGCGGTACGGCGACGGCGTTGTAGGCAAGCGCGAGGCCGAAATTCTCGAAGACGAGACGGCGCGATTTGCGCGCGACGTCGATCGTTTCGACAACAGGCGCAAGGCGCGCGCCCTGGAAAATGAAATCGGCCGCCGTCTGGCTGACATCGGCAGCGTCCGCCGGCGAGATCGAGACATGCGCGGCGCGCAGCGCCGGCGCGTCGTTGAGGCCGTCGCCGATCATCAGAACCTTGCGGCCGGCACGCGCCAGTTCCTCAAGCCGGGCGATTTTTTCGGCGGGCCGCGCGGCGGCGCGCCATTCGGCGATGTCCAGCGTTTCGGCAACGGCGCGCACCGCCGGTTCGCGGTCGCCCGACAGCAATTCGATCGCAAAGCCTTTTCGCTTCAAGGCGTCGATTGCCGCCTTGGCGTCAGGGCGCAACGTATCGGCGAAGCGCAGACAGACGGGTTCGGCCGTGCCGTGCCGGAGCCAGAGTTCGGGACCCGCATGCTGCGCCGTGGCGCTGCGCCCGCCGGCGAAACCGGCATTGCCGAGGCGGACGGGATCGGTTCCGAACCGCGCTTCCATGCCCATGCCGGGAACTTCGGTTGCGTCGCTCAGCGTCAGCGGGGCGATGTCGCCACCGACTTCTGCGAGGGCGCGGGCCAGCGGATGGCGGCTCAGCCGCGCCAGTGCGACGGCGAGCGCGAGGTCGGCGGGTGCGATGTCGCCGCCATTGACGAGCTGTGGCCGGCCGAGCGTCAGCGTGCCGGTCTTGTCGAAGACCACGGTGTCGGCCTGAGCCAGCCGTTCGAGCCCGTCGGCCGCTTTCACGAACACGCCCTGCCGGATCAGGCGGCCCGTTGCCACCACCTGTACCACGGGCACGGCGAGGCCAAGCGCGCAGGGACAGGTGATGATCAGCACGGCGATCGCATGCGTCAGCGCCATTTCCCAATGCGCGCCGAGCCAGAACCAGAGGATCATCGTCGCAAAGGCCATGATGTGAACGGCGGGCGAATAGATGCGCGCCGCGCGGTCGGCAATCCGCACATAGCGCGCACGGCCCTGTTCGGCCGATTCCATCAGCCGCACGATCTCGGCCAGCAGCGAATCGTCGTCGCGTTTCGTCACGCGCATGGTCAGCGGCGCGCCGATATTGAGCGTGCCGGCATAGACGGCCGATCCCGGCTTCACCGCTTCGGGCAGGCTTTCGCCGGTGACGAGGCTCGTATCGATGTCGCTCACGCCGGTCAGGATTTCACCGTCGGCCGGAATGCGTGCGCCGGCGGCAATCGCCAGCCGCATGCCGGGTTCGACATTCTCGACGGCGACCGAGCGCTGCGCGCCGTCGGGACTCATCACGGTCGCCGCGATCGCGCGCAGGCCGAGCAGGTTTTGCGCCGCCGAGCAGGCGCGGGCGCGCGCCTGCATGTCGAGATAGCGTCCGATCAGCAGGAAGAAGAGCAAGGTTACGCTGGCGTCGAAATAGACATGCCGCGCGTTGACGATGGTCTGCACCAGGCTCATCGATGTTGCGAGAATGACGGCCAGCGCAATCGGCACGTCCATGTTCATCGTGCCCGCCCGCAGCGCCTTCAGCGCTGAGCGGAAAAAAGGCTGTCCGGCATAAGCCACCGCCGGCAGCGCGATCAGCGCCGAAACCCAGTGAAAGAAGGCGCGCGTCGTCTCGTCCATATCGGTCACGAGGCCCGACCAGACCGATACCGACACAAGCATCACATTGGCGGCGGCGAAACCGGCGACACCCATCGCGCGCAACAGCGTCTTCATCTCGTTTTCATCGAGTGCGGTTGCGAGACGGGAATCGAAGGGTACGGCGGCAAAGCCCGCTTCGGCGAGCCGCGCGACGATCGCGCCGGCCTGCAGCTTGCGCGGATCCCAGCGTACGGCAACCCGCTTTGTCGACAGGTTGGCGCGGGCATATTCGACGCCGGGCAGTTCGTGAAGACCGCGTTCGACCTTGCGCAGACATCCCGCGCAATGCATGTCCTGCACCACGAGATCGAGGCGCGCGCGGCCACCCGGCGCCTCGCGCACAAAGAGGCCGGGGTCCGGTCTTGCGGGATCGAGCAAGGCCTCGGCGGCGGGGTTCATCGATCGGCGCTCCGGCCGACGACAACGCGCTCTTCCTGCACGAATGTTTCGCCGCCCGGGCCTGTCGCGGCGATGCGCACCAGCCAGTTGCCGTCATGGGCGAGATCGAAAACCGTTCCGTAGATGCCGGGTGCGGCCTCGGCGAGCGGCAAGCGCCGATCTTCGCCGGCGGCGACCGGACGCCAGAAGGTGCCTTCGACTTCAAGGCCGGTCAGCGCCGTGCCGTCGGCCCGGGCGAAACGCACGGTCAAGCGCGTGCCGCCGTCCGGCGCCGGACCGGTGGCGATCGCCGCCGTCCAGCCAAGCAGGCGCTGCTCATCCATGCGCTCGAGAAGATGATTGTAGGCACGTCCCTTCTGATAGGCGCCCTCGACCTCCACGCCGTCGAATGTCGAAAGCGCCTTGTAGATGAAGACCCCGTTGACCGCGAAGACGATGCCGAAGAATCCGGCAAATCCGACGAGCACGCGCCGGCCCGTCAGCGTGCCGAAACGGGTCGTGGGCCGGTAATCGCTTCTCCCGACAGTCATTGTGCGGGCCCTCTGAAGCTCGATTCCCGCACGGCTGTCTCGCCGTTGTCGAGATCGGTTGCGACAAATGTCAGCGCGCTCTTGCCGCCGCGAAGCTGTTCCAGCCTGTCGGCCGGCAGGCTGACGAAAAATCTGGCGGTTCTCAGCGTATCGACCCCGACGACAACCGTCGAGCCCGCCTCGTCGGCGAGTGCCGGGCGGGAGAGTGCGGCGCCTTCGAGCCCTTCAATGTCGATCCGGAAAATGCGTTCCCGATGCTCCTTGTTGACGATCTTCAACTCATAGCCGTTGCGAATGCTGCCATCGGCGAGCGTCACAAAGAGCGGATTGCGGTCGGGCAGGATATTGACCTCGAGCGTGGACCGGTTGACGAGCGCGACCAGCATGATCAGGCCGACCAGCGCCAGCGCCGCCATATAGACGATGGTGCGCGGCCGCAGAATGCTGAGGCGCTGCGGCGCGCCCGCCGCGCGGCGCTGCTGATTGCTGAGCGTATCGTAGGCGATCAGACCGCGCGGCCGTTCCACACGGTCCATGATCGCGTCGCAGGCGTCGATGCAGAGCGCGCATTGAATGCATTCGAGCTGCATGCCGTCGCGAATGTCGATGCCCATGGGGCAGACGGCGACGCATTGGCCGCAATCGATGCAGTCGCCGCGGCCTTCCCAGCTTGTCCCTTTCTTGTGGGGCCCGCGCTGTTCGCCGCGATCTTCCTTGTAGGAAACCAGCAGCGATTCCTCGTCGAACATCGCGCCCTGGATGCGCGGCCAGGGGCACATGTAGATACAGACCTGCTCGCGGGCGATGCCGCCCAGCAGATATGTCGTGGAAGCGAAAGCGGCAATCGAGATATAGGCAATGGCCGGCGCTTCGAAGCGCGCAAGGTCGGCGGCCAGTGTCGGCGCATCGGCGAAATAGAAGACCCAGGCGCCGCCGGTCGCAAGCGCGATCAGAAGCCAGACCAGATGTTTCGCGGCCTTGCGCCCGACCTTTCCAGCCGTCCAGGGCGATCTGTCGAGGCGGATGCGCGCCGAACGGTCGCCTTCGAAAAAGCGCTCGACGTGAATGAAGAGATCGGTCCAGACCGTCTGCGGGCAGGCATAGCCGCACCAGACACGGCCGGCAACGCTGGTCACGAGAAAGAGGCCGAGCGCTGCCAGAATCAGCAGCCCGGTGATGTAGTAGAATTCCTGTGGCCAGATTTCCAGAAAGAAGAAGTAGAAGCGCCGCGCCGGGAAGTCGAGCAGCACCGCTTGGTCGGGCAGGTTGGGTCCGCGGTCCCAGCGCATCCATGGCGTGACGTAGTAGATCGTCAGCGTCAACGCCATGACGATCCATTTCAGACGGCGGAAGGTACCGCCGACCAGCTTGGGGTAGACCTTGACGCGGCTGGCATAGAGAGAGCGGAATTTCTCGGAATTGACCGCCGTATATCGTTCGCCCTCCCGGCCATGCGGATTGGCGGCTGCGCGGACATTGCCCGCCGCTTCCGCGGCGAGCCTTTCAAGGCTGGTGGCGCTGTCTGCCATTGTTTTACTCATATGGACACACGATTGCAGGGCGCGTGCGGACGCTACCCATCTATCGCGGCACTCATTCCTTCGAACGTGCCTACTCGCCGCCCCCGAGAGAATGAACATATAGCGTCAGAGCATTGATTGTGCCCGCATCGAGCCGCCCGCCCCAAGCCGGCATGACGCCACTGCGTCCGTTTGACACGGTCTCGATGATCGACGCGCGGTCGCCGCCATAAAGCCAGACGGCGTCGGTCAGGTTCGGTGCGCCGAGCTCGCGATTGCCCTGGCCGTCCGCGCCATGGCAGGTCACGCATTGCTCGCCGAAGATATCGGCGCCGCGCGCAGCGGCCTCCGCGTCGTTCGGCTGGCGGGAAAGCGCCAGCACGAACTCGGCCACATCGGCGATTTCACCGCGCGCCAGTATGCCGTCGCGGCCATAGGCCATCATCACGTTCTGGCGCGTGTTGTCGTCGGCTTCCCAGCGGATGCCGTGGGTTGCCGTATAGCGAATGTCTTCCAGCGTTCCGCCCCAGAGCCACACATCGTCGTTCAAGTTCGGGAAGCCCCACGAGCCTTGCGCACCCGAGCCGTGACAAGGCGCGCAATTATCGCCGAAGGCGGCCTTGCCGGCGGCCAGCGCCACTTCCATCAATGCCGCGTTACCCGCAACGTCTTCGGGCGCCAGCGTAGCGATCTGTTGCATCTCGTCGGCGCGGCCTTCGGCAATGGAGCCGAGCTCGCGCGTCACGACTTCCCGCTGGTCGTAGCCGATCACGCCTTTGGTGTAGGTCCAGCCTTCGGTCGAAAGATACGGCCAGGTCGGCATCACGACCCAGTAGGCAAACGACCAGATGATGCAGGCGTAGAACGTGTAGAGCCACCATTTCGGCAGCGGATTGTTGAGTTCGCGGATGCCGTCCCACTCATGACCCGTGGTCTCGACGCCCGTCACATCGTCTCTGTCGTTCTTCGGGCTCTCGCTCATTTCTCGGTCTCCGTGCGGTCGCCCGCCTTGTTGTCGTGCCTGTCGCCCGTCTTGTGGTCGGGCCCGTCGCCATCCTGGAGCGGCAGGCGTGCCAGCCTGTCGAACTTATGCTTGTTGCCGGGGCGCAGTGCATAGACGAGCACGCCGATGAACAGCGCCACCATCAGGATGAGGCCGCCCGCGCCCGCCCATGTCCGCACCAGTGAATAGGTTGTCTCCGGTTCCATCCTGCGGCCTATTGCTTGAAGTCGGTGGTTTCATAGGCGTTGAAATCGACCAGCGTGCCCAGCATCTGCAGATAGGCGACCAGCGCATCGAGTTCGGAAATCATCGCCGGATTGGCGTCGAAATCGCGGGCGAGAGCCTTGGGGTAGCGTTGCATCAATTCGTCGGTGTCGGCGAAAGGCGTTGCCTGCGCCTTGATATCGGCCTTGGCGTTGACGATCGCTTCGTCGTCATAGGGCACGCCGGCCATCGACAGGGCCCGCAAGGCACCCTCGATATTGCGGTAATCGAGCGGTGTTTCGGCCAGGAAAGAATAGCCGGGCATGATCGATTCCGGCACGACGCTGCGCGGATCCGCCATGTGCAGGCGGTGCCATTCGTCGGAATATTTGCCGCCGACGCGCGCGAGATCCGGCCCGGTTCGCTTCGAGCCCCACTGGAACGGATGGTCGTATTTGCTCTCCGCCGCCAGCGAATAGTGCCCGTAGCGTTCAACTTCCGCCCGCAACGAGCGGACCATCTGGCTGTGGCAGTTGTAGCAACCCTCGCGGATATAGATGTTGCGTCCGGCGAGTTCGAGCGGGCTGTAGGGACGAACACCCTTGACGTCCTCGATGGTGCTCTTGATCAGGAAAGTCGGAACGATTTCGACCAGGCCGCCGATGGCGACGACGATCAGCGTCAACACCAGAAGCAGCATCGGGCTCTTTTCGATCGTCGCGTGCGTGAACTTCTTTTTCATCGGTTCCCCCTCACTCGGCCGGCTGCGCGGCAGCGTGGACTGGAACCTGCAGGGGCTCGCTTTCACGGACGCGACCCTTGATGGTCATCCAGCAGTTGTAGACCATGATCAACGCTCCCGCGAGGAAGAGCACCCCGCCCAGGGCACGGATCACATAGAACGGATGCATCGCCTCGACGGTTTCGACAAAGGAGTATTCGAGGAAGCCCTGTGCGTCATAGGCGCGCCACATCAGGCCCTGCAGGATGCCCGACACCCACATCGAGGTGATGTAGAGAACGATGCCGAGCGTCGCGATCCAGAAGTGCCAGCTCACCAGCGCCATCGAATAAAGCCGCTCGCGTTTCCAGAGCCATGGCACGAGACAATAGACGGCGCCGAAGGAGACGAAGCCGACCCAGCCGAGCGCGCCGGAATGAACATGTCCGACGGTCCAGTCAGTGTAATGAGAGAGCGAGTTGACGGCCTTGATCGACATGACCGGTCCTTCGAAGGTCGACATGCCGTAAAAGGCGACCGAGACCACGAGCATGCGGATCACGGGGTCTGTCCTGAGCTTGTCCCATGCACCTGAAAGCGTCATCAACCCGTTGATCATGCCGCCCCAGGACGGCATCCACAGCATGATCGAGAAGGTCATGCCGAGTGTCTGCGCCCAGTCGGGCAGCGCCGTGAAGTGCAGGTGATGGGGGCCGGCCCAGATATAGAGGAAGATCAGTGACCAGAAATGGATGATCGAGAGGCGGTAGGAATAGACCGGCCGCTCGGCGCGCTTCGGAATGAAATAATACATCATGCCGAGGAAGCC
>NZ_JBBECC010000210.1:0-1584 GCF_040882025.1 Parvibaculum sp.
GGCGTCTCGAAATAATCGGGATCGCCGATCCGCTCCACCGTGTCCGACCAGTGGATGAGCTTGTGGCGGTCTTCTTGCGGCACGTTGAAAAGCGTGGCGAGCGTGCGGCCGGTGAGTTCGACCGAAACCTGGCGCACCCAGTTGAATTCCTCGCCGCGCGGCAGCGCGTCGAGGATAAGACCGGCGCGCTCGCGGATCACCGGCTCCAGCTCGGCGAGGTTCTGCGGCGTGAACATGGGCTGCACGACCTTGCGCTGCTCGTCATGCTTGGGCGGGTCTTCCATGATGAACATCGGGAGATAGGTCAGGGGATCGGGCTCGCCTTCGAGAGGCAGGCCGCCCAGCCTGATGCCGCCATTGCGGATGTCGGAGGAGAATATCTTGTGGTTGGTGTCGACATGCATGATGTCTTCGTATTTCGTCACCGACCAGTAGCGGCCATAGGGGCCGCTCTCGGAGAGATGGACGGGATCCTCTTTCCGCAGCCGTTCGAAATAGGGCAAGGTCTTGTTGGCCGCGAAAAGATCGTCATGCGCGGGATCGAGCTCATCGAGCGGGATCGACCAGGGATCCCTGTCGACATCGATCTTCCATTTGGCGGCGAGATCGGCGTTCTTGCGGGTATAGTCCCGGCCGATCGCTACATGGTCTTCGCTCATGAGCCTTCTCCCTGATTTTCTGCCTTCGTTTTACATCTAATGCGCGGAAAAGAGGAATCGAGTCACGATATCAGGATCGGGGAAAACCGGCCGCCTCCGCTTTCACCGCGTCGATACGCCGCTCCCCTGCGAGTACGCCCCGCGTGAGCAGGGTTGCAACTTCACCGGCCGTCGCCGCGATGCGGGCCCGGTCGTGACGTTCGGCCCAGGTGACCGAGTATTCGGTGGCGGCAAGCATCGCCCGAGCGACAGTCGCCGCGTCACAGGGCGCGAATTCGCCGGCCGCCATGCCGCCTTTCAGGCGGGCCGCGAGCCAGCCGAGAAGCTTTTCGCGCTGCCGCCAATAGGTAGCCATGCGCGCATCGTCGAGGCTGCCATGCGCGAGAAGCCATGTGCAGTCATAGGGCGCGGCGCATAGCTGCTCGACATCGAAGCACAGGTAAAGCCAGAGCCGGGCGGCCTCCGACAGCTCTGCCCGCGCGAGCTTTCGCTGCATGGCAAGCGCGGGCGCGAGCACGCCCTCGATCATCGCATGGACGATCTCGTCCTTGGACGGGAAGTAATAATAGAGCGATGCTTTCTGGAGCCCGGCCTCGGCCGCGATCTCGCGCACCGACGCCCCGGCGATGCCCTTGGCGCGAAAGAGCCTGGCGGCCGCCGCGACGATGTCGGCCTTCGGATCGGCCGAAGAAGGTGCCGCGCCGGCACGCGGACGGCCGACGGCGCGGCTTGCCGGTTTCCGTTTACCGCTGCTGGCCTTCGCGCTCAAATCCGCCCTGCCCTTTTCGCCGGAGATCGGGGCGAAGTTAGCACGGGAACGCTCGAGACGGACAATGCGCGGCGTTACTCGCCCGCCCGCTCCCAGATCAGCGTTTCGCCGAAAAGCGGAATGCCAACATAGGGCCTGAGCTTCAGCCGGTTCGCG
>NZ_JBBECC010000211.1:0-3449 GCF_040882025.1 Parvibaculum sp.
GCGAGCACATCGGCCGGTCCCTGCACGGGGTAGCCGGCGACCGGCGTTCCCGCCGCCATCGCCTCGATCAGCACCAGGCCGAACGTGTCGGTCCGGCTCGGAAAGACGAACACATCGGCCGCCGCATAGGCGTCGGCCAGTTCGCTGCCGAAGAGCGGCCCGGTGAAATGCGCGTCCGGATAGCGTTTCTTCAAATGTTCGAGGCGCGGGCCCTCGCCGACCACCATCTTGGTGCCCGGCAGGTCGAGATCGAGAAAGGCTTCGATGTTCTTCTCGACCGCGATGCGCCCGACATTGAGCCAGACCGGCCGCGCGAGGCCCTTGGGATGTGCGTCCTGCGTGTCGGGTCGTGGTCGGTAGCGTTCGACATCGACGCCGCGCGACCAGATCACGGGGTCGCCGAAGCCGCGTTCTTTCAGTTCCGCCTGCAGCGACGGCGTCGCCACCATCAGGTTCGTCGATTTCGCGTGGAAGCGGCGCAGAAAGGCGTAGCCCCATGAAAGCGGGATGCCGGTGCGCGCGTTCAGATATTCGGCAAAGCGCGTGTGAAACGAAGTCGAGAAGGGAATGTCCTTCCTGAGACAGAAGCGCCGCGCCGCGAGGCCGAGCGGCCCTTCGGTTGCGATATGGATGGCATTCGGGTTCGCCTTGCGGATGATGCGGGCGATCTTGCGCATCGGGAACAGCGCCAGCCTGATTTCCTTGTAGGTGGGCAGCGGTATCGTCGCGAACATGTCGGGTGTGATGAAGGTGACCTCGTGACCCATGCCTTCCAGATGCTGCGTCAGTTGTTGCAGCGTGCGCACGACGCCGTTGACCTGCGGCGGCGCGGCATCCGAGACGATGACGATACGCAGCGGCTCCGAAAAGCGGCCGACATCCTTCGGCAGCGGCTTGCCGCGCAACCGGCTCAGCAACCTTGCGACGCGGCGCTTCCTTCTCGGTGCGAGCGGAGCAAGCGGCGCGAGTACTGTGCTGTGGGGCATCAGGCGGCGCTCAGCACGGCTGGGGCGTCTTCGTCATGGGGTTCCGTCTCGCCATCGGCGAGTTCGGTTTCCCAGGAGAATTTCTGCCAGACGATCAGCGACAGCGCGCCTGTCTCGTCTTCGGACAGTGCCGTGCAGCTTTCGACCCAGTCGCCGTCGTTGCAGTAGAGAACCCCGTCCATGTCGCGCATTTCGGCATGGTGGATGTGACCGCAGATGACGCCGTCGACGCCGCGCTCGCGTGCCTCGCGCGCCACGGCCTGTTCGTAGCTCGAAATATATTCGACCGCATTCTTGACGCGGTTCTTCAGGTAGGACGAGAGCGACCAGTAAGAGAGGCCGAAGAAGCGGCGAATCTCGTGCAGCCAGTTGTTGAGCGTCAGCGCCAGGCCATAGGCGCGGTCGCCGAGATGCGCCAGCCATTTTGCGTATTTCACCACGCTGTCGAACTGGTCGCCATGCAACACCAGGAAGGACCGGCCGTCGGCCGTCTCGTGGATCGCCTCGGCCGTCACGTCGATGCCGCCGAAATTGAGACCGGTATAGTCGCGCAGCGCCTCGTCGTGATTGCCGGGCACATAGATCACCGTCGCGCCCTTGCGTGCCTTGCGCAGGAACTCCTGCACCACCGCGTTGTGCGCCGCGTTCCAGTACCAGGATCGTTTGATGCGCCAGCCGTCGACGATGTCGCCGACCAGATAAATAGTCTCGGCGTCGTTGTGGCGCAGGAAGTCGAGCAGCAGTTCGGCCTTGCAGCCCGGCGTACCCAGATGAATGTCGGAAAGAAAAAGCGTGCGGTGCTGCTTGCGGTGTTTGGGGCGGGGGCCGAGCAGCCTCTCGTCGAGGCCGCCGCGTCGCGCTTTCGCGCGGGCTGCCTCCTTGCGGGATTTTTTTGCCGATGCCGGCGGCGCGGTCGCCGTCTCGTCCATTCGTCTCGGCAGGCCCGTATCGATCACTGTCATATTTACGTTGATCGCCTTGTTGCACTCATCTCGTATCGGTCGCTTCATCCGTCGACGGAGGGCCCATGCACCGAATCGGGCCTCTCCGATGCCGCGAATATGAGGGGGCTCGAACAAGCTTTTGTGACAGATTGATGACGTTTATGTGACAGTCTGCCGCTCCGGCGGCCCCGGCCCGGCATGCTAGAATGATTTTGTTTGGCGCATTTCCGGGATTTTCATGCGGCTTCTGGTGATCGAGGACAATCGCCGTCTGGCGGCACATATTGCCAAGGGCTGCCGTCAGGCGGGCTTTGCCGTCGATGTCTGTCACGATCTCGAAAGCGCCCGCGCCGCCCTCGATGCGGTCAATTATGACGCTGCCATTCTCGATCTCGGTCTACCGGATGGCGACGGTCTCGACTTCCTGGCGCGTCTGCGCCGGTCGGGCAGCGAGCTGCCTGTGCTCGTTCTGACCGCCCGCGACCGGGTCGAGGATCGGGTGGCGGGTCTCGATACGGGGGCAGACGACTACCTCCTCAAGCCCTTTGCCCTGGAAGAGCTGGTCGCCCGCCTCCGTGCGCTGATGCGCCGGCCGGGGCAGGCGCTTGGCCTGCGGCTCGTCGCCGGCAATGTCGAATTCGACACGGTGGCGCGCGAGGTGACGATTTCGGGCATCGTTACCGCCTTCGGCCGGCGCGAAACGGATCTGCTCGAAATCCTGCTCCGCCGTCAGGGCCGGGTGGTGCCGAAGGAATCGATCGAGGAAAAGCTTTATGCTTTCGGTGAAGAGGTTTCGTCGAATTCGGTCGAGGTCGCGATACACCGCCTGCGCAAGCGTCTGGCGGATGCCGGCGCGAGTGTCGAGGTCCACACATTGCGCGGTATCGGCTATTTGCTGGGCGAGATATGAACATGTTGTCGAATTCCCTCGCCGCCCGTCTCACGCGGCGCATGCTGGCGATCGTCGCGCTGGGCTTCGCGCTGCTGCTGGTCATTCTCAATGTGCAGTATGCGATGGAACGGGACTCGCTGCGCGACCGGGCGCTGCTTGCGCAGGCGGCCGACATCGTGGCGCATATTTCGTTTACCGAGGGCGGCGCGCCCCTGCTGTCGCTGCCGGATACCCTCGAAGAGGCCTATCACAGGCCCGACCGCCAATACATGTTCGCGCTGCTTGATGGAACGGGACGCGTTCTTGCGGCCTCGCACGGTCTCGCTTCGCCGCTTGCGCCGTTGCCGGAGGCTGGTGCGGATTCCTATTTTTCCTTCGCCGATCTGTCCGGCCGCGGCGATTATTACGGTGTCACGGCGCCGGTGCCCGGATCGTCGCCACCGCTTTTTGTCCAGGTTGCACAAGGTTCCGTCCATCCCGACGTGCTGGCGGATTCGCTGGTCGCGGAATTTCTGGAGCAGTCATGGGCGTTTCTGCTCGTGCTGGCCGTGCTCATCGCTGTCGTCACCATTTGGACGGTCCGCCGGGCGCTGGCGCCGCTGACGCGGCTTTCGGCGCTGGCGCGGC
>NZ_JBBECC010000211.1:3549-50352 GCF_040882025.1 Parvibaculum sp.
TGGACGGTCCGCCGGGCGCTGGCGCCGCTGACGCGGCTTTCGGCGCTGGCGCGGCGCATCGGACCGGGTACGCTCGATCGCCGTTTGCCCGAAAACGGATTGCCGGAGGAAGTGCTGCCGCTGGTCGGCGCGGTCAACGCAGCGCTCGCCCGGATCGAGCAGGGCTATGCGCGCGAACGCGAATTCACGGCCAATGCCGCGCATGAGCTTCGGACGCCGCTGGCCGTGCTCAAGGTGCATGTGGAAACGCTTTCGACCCTCGACGAGGTGCCGCAACTCATCGAGGAACTGGATGGCATCGAGCGTCTCGTCTCGCAGCTTCTCCAGCTGGCCCAGGCCGATGCTCTGGAGCTGCAACCAGACGACACGGCCGATTTGCGCGAGGTGACGCACGCGGTGACGCGGCTGCTGGCCCCTGTGGCGGTCCGCGCGGGCAAGTCGATCGAACTCAACGGTGCCGATGCCGCGCCGCTCCCGGTGTGCGGCAATGCCGGCTTTCTGGCGCTGGCGCTGCGCAATCTTGTCGAGAACGCTCTTGCGCATACGCCGCGTGGCGGCTCGGTCGAGGTCCGGTTGCATGATGTCGGGCGCGTTGACGTCATCGACGAAGGCTCCGGCGTAGCGCCCGGCGACGAGAAACGAATCTTCGAGCGCTTCGTTCGCCTTCAGCCGCACACCTATGGCGGCGCCGGGCTCGGACTTTCGATCGCTGCCCGCATCGCCGCAGCATATGGCGGCCGCATCGAGGTTGCGCGCGCGCCCGGCCGGGGTGCGGCATTTTCACTGATCCTGCCATTGCGCGCTGCCTGACACCGTGCTGTAAGGCGCCTGTAAGCAAACTCCGGTGAATTCCCTGAAACCGTGCTCGAAAAGCCACAACGGCCTGTGCCGGAAGCGGCTGCACGCCGCCAGGGATTTCCGGGTCAGATGGACCTCTACCGATCGTTTCGCCGCGTTTTGGCCGCCATGCCGCGTCTGCCGGCCCTTCATCCGGTCTGGCTGACGCTGCTGGTCTCGGCGGCGCTGGTTCTTTTCTACAACGGCCAGCTCTGGTCGCTGGTTTTCGACGTCTGGCCCGGCCGTTCGTTTCACGATCTTGCCTTCATCGCCTCCATCGCCGTCTTTCTGACCGTCGTCTTCAATCTCGTTCTGCAGATGGTGGCGATTCCGCGTGTTCTGAAACCGGTTCTCGCTCTGCTCTTTCTGACGGCGGCGGCGATCTCCTATTTCGCCTCAAGCTACGGTGCGATGATCGACAAGACGATGATCGCCAATGTGATCGAAACCGATGCGCGCGAGATCGGAGACCTGTTGTCGCTCCGTCTCGTCGCGCAGGTTGTTTTGTTTGGTATTGTTCCGGCACTTCTGCTGTGGCGGGTGCCGCTTGCGCTTCGTTCCTGGCGGCAGGAAATTCTTGTCCGCGGTGGCATTGTCCTTGGCAGCTTTGTG
The DNA here is from genome assembly GCF_040882025.1 of Parvibaculum sp. Taxonomy (GTDB): domain Bacteria; phylum Pseudomonadota; class Alphaproteobacteria; order Parvibaculales; family Parvibaculaceae; genus Parvibaculum. The sequence goes on from NZ_JBBECC010000211.1 coordinate 4,999, forward strand.
CTTGTCGGCCTCATTGCCGCAATGTTCTTTCAGGATTATGCGTCGCTGCTGCGCAATCACCGTGAAGTGCGCTTCATGATCAATCCGTCGGCGGCGATCTATGCCACCGCGCGTTATGCGACGGCCGTTCCCTCGGCGATGGCGGCGACCTATACGCAGATCGCCGAGCGCGTTGTGCGTGGGCCGGTGCCCGATACGCAGACGGGAAAGAAGACGCTGGTCGTTGTCGTTGTCGGCGAGACCGCGCGGGCCGATCATTTCTCGCTCAACGGCTATCAACGGCAAACCAATCCCGAATTGTCGAAGCTCGATATCGTCAATTTCGGTGAGGTCCGCTCTTGCGGCACGTCGACCGCCGAATCGGTGCCTTGCATGTTTTCCGATCTCGGCCGCGACGATTATTCCGAAGCAAGGGCGTCGATGCGCGAAAACCTTCTCGACATAATCGTCCGCGCCGGTATCGACGTGCTCTGGCTCGAAAACAATTCGAGCTGCAAGGGCGTTTGCGCGCGCATTCCGAGCCAAACGACATGGAGCCTCGGCGACACCGCTTATTGCGACGGCGGCGATTGCCGCGATGATCTTCTGGTTCGGCAGCTCGGCGCGGCGCTTGCCACGGCGGACAATGACCTGGTCGTGGTGATGCACCAGATCGGCAGCCACGGGCCGTCCTACTTCAAGCGCTTCACCGACGCTTTCCGGGTCTTCACGCCAACCTGCGATACCAATCAGCTTCAAACCTGTACGCGGGAAGAGATCGTCAACAGCTACGACAACAGCATTCTCTATACCGACAAGATACTCGCCGAGACGATCGGTGTCCTTGAGGGTGTTTCCGATCGGTTTGACACCGCCATGATCTATGTCTCCGATCACGGCGAGTCGCTCGGCGAGAACGGCATCTATCTTCACGGCATGCCCTACATGTTCGCGCCCGACGCGCAGAAACACGTGCCCATGGTCGTCTGGGCTTCGGCGGGTTACCGCAGGAAGACGATGCTCGACATGGCCTGTCTGGCGCTGGAGGCCGATGCGGCCGTCAGCCACGACAATCTCTTCCATTCCGTTCTCGGCATGCTCGATGTGCGCAGCGATGTCTATCGGCAGGAACTCGATTTTTTCGCGCCCTGCCACCGGCCCGCAGCCGTTGCACGGGTCGTGGATGACAGCGGTACCGCGCATCCATGAGCAATTTCACGGTTGCCGCCGGGCGGCCGGCGGGCTTGCGCGTCGAGACGGAAATCGTCTTCTGCCTTGCCGTTATCGCGCTGCTCAGCCTGTGGCCCTCGGTCCATCTGCTCGACCTCGCGGTTCAACCCTTCTTCTTCGATGCGGGCGCCGGGCGCTGGCTGATTCCGCCCGATGATCGTGGTCCGCAGTTCCTGGTTTTCTACAAGGGCGTAAAAATTGCCTTCGGCATTGCCGGCGGCGGCGCGGTTCTCTGGTTGATCGTCCGCGCCGCGCGGCGGCGCTGGAGCCTTCGCGATACGCGCCTTGCCGCCGCGCTATGCGTGCTCGCCCTGACGCCGCTGATCGTCGGTCTGCTGAAGAAAATGACCGGCGTGTCCTGTCCGGCGCAGGAACTTGTCTTCGGCGGTCCCTATGCGCATACGGCCATCTGGGATCGCCTGATCTTCCTCGTTCCCGGCAATGTGCATTTCCGGTGCTGGCCGGCCGGTCATGCCTCGGCCGGTTTCGGTCTGATGGGACTGCGTCTGCTGGCGCCGGCGGCGCAACGTTTCGGTATCCATTGGCTGCCGGCCCTCGGCGCGGGTTGGGGCATGGGCCTCTATCAGATGGCGCGCGGTCAGCATTACCTCTCCCACACCATCGTCACCATGATGCTGGCGATCCTGCTGTCGGGTCTGGCGCTGGTGATTCTCGAGCGGACGATAGTTCGCGTTGACCGGGGATAAGTTTTCCCGGCTAATTCGCTTGTTCAAAATCCGGGGCATTGCCGGTTTGCGGTCGCGAAGCGAATTCGGGTTTGTGACAGTTTTTTGACAGTTCCGTGACAGAGCGCTCGGAAAAGCTAACGAACGGACGAAAATTGGCCCTTCGCCGCAGCTTCCACATCATCCTCAATCCCACTGCCGGCCGTCGCAATCCAGCCTTGCTCGATCGCGTCGTGGCGCGGCTTCGTGCGTGCGGCGCGGACGTCACTGTCGACCTCACGCGCGCGGCCGGACACGCGACGGAGCTTGCGCGCGCGGCCGCGCGGCACGGCGAGGCGGATGTGATCGTCGCGGCCGGTGGCGACGGCACCATCAACGAAGTGGCGCGGGGCCTGATCGGGCAGGGGGTTCCGCTCGGTATCATCCCGCTCGGTACTGCAAATGTGCTTGCCGTCGAGATCGGTCTTCGTCCGCATGCGGAAGAGATTGTGTCGATGCTGCTCGGCGGTCCGGCCGAGCTGATCGGTACCGGATTGGTCGATGGCGAGATTTTTCTGATGATGGCGGGCATCGGCTTCGATGGCGAAATCGTTCATAATATCGATCCGCGCCTGAAACGCCTGTGGGGCAAGGGCGCGTTCATCTGGTCCGGTCTCAGGACCTGGGCAGGAGGTCCGGGCCGCGACATCCGTCTCGTCGTCGATGGCCGCGAAAAGCGCGCCGCATGGGCGATCGTCACCAATGCGCGGCACTATGCGGGACCCTTCGTTCTCGCGCCGCAAGCCGAGATCGTGTCGCCGGGGCTGACGCTTTTCCTGCTTCACGACGGAAGCCGCTTCGGCTTTGTCCGCTTTCTGGTGGCGCTGGCGTTTGGTTGCGTCGAGAAGTTGCGCAGCGTGGAGGCTTTTCCGGCGCGGCACATCGACGTAACGGGCCCCGCCGGTCTTGCCGTCGAAGTCGATGGCGATGCACGCGGATACCTGCCGCAAACGATCGAGCAGGGCACGCAGTTCCTGCGGCTGGTGATGCCGGCTTAAGCGGCGTCGGCACCGAAGCGCGGACGGCTGATGCCATTGCGCGAGGGGAGCGCGGCCGCATCGGCCCAGCGGCCGTAATAGTCGGCGAGCGATACCGACACCCCGTCCGGCCCCATGATGCGCGCATGTTCACGGTTCAGGCGGCGCGGTTCGGTGACGCCGCAGGAATGCGCGATCACGCAGACTTCCTGTGTTACGCGCTCGGCGTAGCGACGCACGCGTTCGCCCTTGTCGGTCACGTCTAGGCCGCGCTGCAGGCGCTTGTTGTGTGTGGTGATGCCGGTCGGGCAGGTGTTCTTGTTGCATTGAAGCGCCTGGATGCAACCCAACGAAAACATGAAGCCGCGCGCCGAACAGACAAAATCGGCGCCGACGCAGAGCGCCCAGGCGACTTCTGCCGGCGTGATCAGCTTGCCGCTCGCCGTCACGCGAATGCGCGACTTGAGCTTGTGCCGCTCCAGCGTGTCGCAAAGCACCGGCAGGCTTTCCCAGATCGGAAGGCCGACATAGTCGATCAGCGGCATCGGCGCTGCGCCCGTGCCGCCGTCCGCACTGTCGAGCGAAATGAAATCGGGCGCGTTCTCGATGCCGCGGCGGTTGATTTCCGCGCATAGCTCGTCGAGCCAGTCATAGGCGCCGAGCACCAGCTTGAAGCCGGTCGGTTTTCCGGTGATCTCGCGCACATGGCTGACGAAGTCCAGCAACTCGCCGATGCTGTCGACTTCCGGATGCCGGTTCGGACTGATCGAGTCGTGACCAGCGGGAATGCCGCGAATGGCCGCTATTTCCGGCGTTACTTTCGAACCCGGCAAAATGCCGCCCTTGCCGGGTTTTGCGCCCTGGCTCAGCTTGATCTCGAACATGCGGATCTGTTCGTGGGCGGCGAGTGCGGCGAGCTTTTCATCCGACAAGATTCCGTTGTCGTCGCGGCAGCCGTATTTCGCCGTGCCGATCTGGAAGACGATATCGGCGCCGCCTTCGAGGTGGAACGGCGACAGGCCGCCTTCGCCGGTGTTGAGCCAGATGCCGGCCATGCGCGCGCCTTTCGACAGCGCCAGCACAGCGGGCTTTGAAATCGCACCGTAGCTCATGCCCGAAATATTGTAGACGGAGGCCGTGCGATAGGGTTTTCGCGCGTACGGGCCGACTTCGATCAGCGCCGTCTCGGCGGCGTTCCGATCGAGTGTCGGAAACGGGCAATTGGCGAAGGTGACGGTGCCGGCCGGCCGGAGATCGCGTGTCGAGCCAAAGGCGACCGTCGTGTCGACGCCCTTGGCCGCGCGATAAACCCAGGCGCGCTGGGCGCGGTTGAAGGGCAGTTCCTCGCGATCCATCGCAAAGAAATATTGCCTGAAATATTCGCCGAGCGATTCGAAGAGATAGCGGAAGCGGCCAATGACCGGGTAATTGCGCCGGACCGCATGTTTCGTCTGTGTGCTGTCGATGACGAAGAGGACGACGACCGAAAGGACGGCACAACCGATGCCGACGATGAAGAGCGCCGACATGATGTCGACGATCTGCCAGATGACGGAATCGTTCAGCATGTCCGCCAGATTCTTCATCGCCCCGCCGAACGCGCTCATGCCCGCTGCCCCCGAATGTATGATTTCCTGCGCCCGATCTAGGCGCCGGGTATGTCCGCGCCGGCAACGCGCGTCGGCCTCTCCGGTGTCACCGGGTCGAGGACGCGCGGTGGTTCGCGATATGCGGCTTTGCTCGCGACTTCGAACTCGCCGTTGGCGATCGACAAGCGCAAGCCGACGGCCGCGACGGCCGCCTCGCGGACGTTCTGACCCGGTGTCGGATCGAGCACCTTCGGGGCCGGTCGTGCAATACTCGCGGTCGCGATGTCGCCAGCCGGATGTCTCTCCACGGGCCTCTCCGCGGGGTGCTCCGACGACGGCGCGATGGCTGGCTTCAGTTCGCCCGACAGGTCGATCCGCGCCGCGCGATACGGTGCCGGCGTGACATAAGATGCGCTGGCGATGCGGGTGCGTTCGTTTTCCCAGATGCGGACGACGCGGGCGAAATAGTGGCCACCACGCGCGGCTGTCTGCGAATGGTAATGTGCGACGGCCTTCGGCCAGCTTCCCGTTTGTGCGTGAAGACGTTTCAGGAAGTCGGCGCTGTAGGCGACATTGGTCATCGGATCGAAACCGTCTTCGAGGCTCGCGAAGGCGTCGGGGTGATAGCGGAGGTTGATTTGCATGCAACCGATATCGATCGAACGCATGCCGCTGTCGAGCAGGCGCTGCGTTGTGCGCACCGCTTCTTCCTTGGTCTTGAAATAGTAGCCGCGGCCTTCCGCATTGATCGTCCACGGCCAGGCACGCGATTGCCGTGTCCTGGCGTCGAAGCGACCGGATTCGGCGAGGGAGACCGCCGTCAGCAACGCGCGGGGCAGCGCGTTCTCCGTTTCGTGATGAAAAGTGGCGCTTTCGCAGAGTGCGGCCGGGTCGAGCGCGCTATCTGCGTCGCTTGCCTGTGCGGCATCGACCAGCAGAAACGAAATCGACAGTGCCGCCGCGCCAGCGGCGCCGCGTGTTCCGTATTTGAAAAGGCGCGCCCAAGCGGCCATCCGTCCCACCCCTTGCCTCGAGATCGCAAGACCGGCGGCCATGCGACAATTCATCGGTCATCATGGGACAGGGGCGTTAAGGAACGTTTGCAATGCCGTCCGGTGTGGGTCTGCGCCGCCTCGGGGGAGGCATGACTGCAGATTGCGCTGCGCTGCACATAGTTTCGCGAGGGCCAAAAAAGAGCTTTTTTTCCGAGAAATTTGGCAGTCTTCGGCGACTTATCGGGCAAAAAGATTTTGTCCCGGGCTCTTGATTTGTGTGCAGTGCAATGTCATCTTGTGCATTGCGGCATCGGTTGAGCTTTCTCCCGTTGCCGCAGCCCTTCCTGGGCGTTTCCTCCCTAAACTTGGGCCCTGGTTCGCCAGGGCCCCTTTTTTTGGGCGAAGGGGCTGGAGGCAGGCGCTTTTGGTTCGCTCAGAAAGCGGCGCCGCGTGCGCCAAGCGTCAGGGTCGACCAGTCCCAGGCTGCCAGCTCGTCGACGAAGGCGGTCATGTCCTTCTGCATCTGTACAAAGCCCGGTACCGGCTCCAGCCGTGCCTCGTCCATATAGAGGGCCCGATTGACCTCGATCTGCAAGGCATGGAGGCCGTTTCGCGGGCGGCCGTAATGTTCGGTATTGAAGCCGCCGGCATAAGGGTTGTTGCGGATGACGCTGTAGCCCAGGCGCCGCAAGATCCGTTCCGCCTCAGCCGTGATGGTGCCGGCGCAGGAGGTGCCGTAACGGTCGCCAAGAACGATGTCCGGGCGGTCAGCGCCGCTATCGTCGTCGGTCGGACCGCCGACCGACGGCATCGAGTGGCAGTCGATCAGGATGGCGCAACCGAAGCTCTTCAAAGTGCTTTCGAGAAGGTCCCGCAGCGCCTCGTGGAAGGGCATATAGAGGCGCCGGATGCGTTCCTCGGCTTCGGCATAGGACAAGGGCGCGCGATAAATCTCGGTCGAATCGGAAACCACGCGCGCGATGGTTCCGAGACCACCCGCGACGCGCAGCGAGCGCGTATTTACGTGCGGCGGCAGGGGTTCGGTGAACATAGAGGGATCGAGTTCGTAAGGCTCGCGATTCGCATCGAGATAGGCGCGCGGGAAGCGGGCCTGAAGAAGGGGCGCTCCCAGTTCGACCGCGCCGGCAAAAAGCTTCTCCACAAAGCTGTCTTCGCTTCGGCGCAGGGTCAATGCGTCGAGGTTCGAAGCGGCGACGAAAGACGCCGGATAGTGCCGCCCGCTGTGAGGGGAGCTGAAAACAAAGGGAATCCGCTGATTTTCCGGGTTTTCGACGATGATTGGGCGTTCGAACAGGCCGGCCTCGGTCACGTCCGGGCCATCGATGCCCAGCGCGGTGATCATTGTTTCGGGAGACAGGTCCATTTGCAGGTGCGCCGAAATGCCTGTTTTACCTCTGCGGATGGTGGGTGCCGAAACCCATTTTTTCAAGTTTAGCATGACCTTCTTGCGAAGAGCGACCCGCGCGGGCGCCGGGGCAAAATCGCGGGGCGATGCGAATAAAAGGCCTGGCTTCATATCCTGTTTACTATTGAAATCCTAAAGTGGCACCGACAAGGGAAGGGGGCTGGCCGCAAGGTTCCGCACCCGCTTCAGTGTCGAGGGGCAATCAAGGGACGGATCGGGCTGGGCCTATGGCACGCATTCTGCTCGCGGAAGACGACGAATCCATGCGCCGCTTTCTGGCCAAGGCGCTGGAAAATGCCGGCCATGAAGTCGTTTCCTATGGTCAGGGCGACGAGGCCCATCGACGCCTGAAGAACGATGTTTTCGACATTCTGCTGACGGACATCGTGATGCCCGAGATGGACGGTATCGAACTTGCCCGGCTTGCCGCGGAGCTCGATCCGACGCTGAAGATCATGTTCATTACCGGTTTTGCGGCCGTTGCGCTCAATCCCGAAGTGGCAACCCCCAAGGACGCCAAGGTGCTTTCCAAGCCCTTTCATCTGCGCGACCTTGTGGCCGAAGTCGAACGGCTGATGATCGCCGCCTGAGCCTCCCGTCGCCAGCGGTGCGGACCGCGTTTCCGGCTTGTCTTTGAAGGGTATCCTCGTTATAGGAACGGCCTTCGGCGTCGGATCGGCGCCCTGCCGGCGCGTGCCGCCGGCGACCGGAATGGCAACGGGCGTGTAGCTCAGCGGGAGAGCACTTCGTTGACATCGAAGGGGTCACAGGTTCAATCCCTGTCACGCCCACCATTGCCCCTCCGGCGACTCGCAGCGTCCATATTGTGGGCCGATGCTGGCAAATTGCCATTTTCCTGCCCATGTAAATGACCTATTCCAGAACGCCTGAGTCGGCGCGCGCAGCGAGCCGCCGGGCTCTATGTCTGTCGACATGGCGCGTCCCGTTTTCCGGGCGGCCCAACAAGCGATGTTTCATGCGGTCTCTTAAACAGCTTTTTCCGAAACAGCTTACGCCGCGCACGATCGTCATCGGCATTCTTGTCGCGTTCGCTGTCTTGCTGGCCGTGCTCTTTCTCTACCGGCTTTACGATCGCTTCGCGGGACAGCAATCCGGCGGCTTTCCACCGCCGGTCGTCGAGGTGGTCGAGGTGCGCAAGGCGCCGGTCGAAGTTCGCGTTGCGGCGCTCGGCACCTTGCAGGCCGATCAATCGATTGTGCTGACGCCGGAAATTCAGGGCATCGTCACCAGTATCGACTTTACCGACGGGCAACGGATCGAGGCGGGCGAGGTCGTACTTCGGCTCAACGACGACGATCTCAAGGCGCGGCTGGCGCAGGCTGAAGCGCGGCTGACGCTGACGCGCGCCAATTATCAGCGCGCGGAGCAACTCGTGCGGCAGGGGTCGGGAACGGCGCGGGCACGCGACGAAGCCCTCAACGATTTCAAGTCGGCGGAGGCCGAACTTGCCGCCGCTCAGACGGCACTCGACAAGGGGACGATCAAGGCGCCTTTCTCCGGCATCGTCGGCTTGCGGCAAGTGAGCCTCGGACAATATCTCACGGCCGGCGAGCCCATCGCGACACTTGCGGATGTCGACAATCTGCGGATCGATTTCCGCGTGTCCGAGGTCTTCCTGACCCGGATTCGCAAAGGTCAGAAGATCAGCATCACCTTCGACGCGTTGCCGGACAGAACCTATGAGGGCGTGGTCAGCGCGGTCGATCCGGTGGTCAGCATCGAGGGACGGGCGCTCAGCGTTCGCGCGCTGCTCGCAAATGACGGCGGCGAATTGCGCCCCGGACTTTTCGGGCGCGTCGACATCGTGACCGAGACGCGCGAATCGATCCTGCTGCCCGAATCCGCGATCGTCACCGATCAGACCGGCGACCGTGCCGTCTTCGTCGTCGTCGACGGAAAGGCCGCCATGCGCAAGGTGGAGACAGGCGAACGCCGGCCGGGCCAGGTCGAGATCGCATCCGGTGTCGAGCCGGGTGACATGGTGATCGTTGCCGGTCAACTCAAGGTACAGGACGGTGCGCCGGTCGAGCCGGTTCCGGCGGCCGACGATCAGTCCCGTTCCGATCCGGCCCTGTAGCGGAAGGCCGGCGCATGCATATTTCCGAACTGTTCATTCGCCGCCCGGTCTTTGCCACCGTCGTCAGTCTCATCCTGATGCTGATCGGGATCGTTTCCTATGATCGCCTGTCGGTGCGCGAATATCCGGAAATCGACGAGCCGGTGGTGACGGTGACCACGGTCTATCGCGGTGCAAGTGCGGCGGTCGTCGAGCGCGAGGTCACGCAGGCGCTCGAGGACTCGATGGCCGGCATCGAAGGCATCGAGGTGCTGTCGTCGGCGAGCCGTCCTGAAGAGAGCCAGGTGACGGCGCGCTTCACGCTGACGACGGATCCGGACGTCGCGGCGAGCGACGTGCGCGACCGCGTCGGTCGCGCGCGCGGGCTGCTGCCGGACGATGTCGAAGAGCCGATCATCGCCAAGGTCGAGGCCGACGCGCAGCCGATCATGTATATCGCCTTCAAGAGCGATCGCATGAATTCGCTGGAGATCACCGACTATCTGGACCGCATCGTCAGCGACCGGTTGCAGAACCAGCCCGGCGTCGCGCAGGTCAGCATTTTCGGCGGCCGCGAATATTCGATGCGCATCTGGGTCGACCGGGCGCGGCTTGCCGCCTACAACCTCACGGTGCAGGACGTCGAAAACGCCGTCAGGGCGCAGAACGCCGAGATTCCGTCGGGTCGCATCGAGAGCCTCGACCGCGAATTCACGGTGCTCGCAAAGACGGCGCTGCAAACGCCGGAAGAATTCGAAAACATCGTCGTCAAGGAGACGGACGGTTTCCAGGTGCGGCTCGCGCAGGTGGCGCGGGTGGAGGTCGCCGCCGCCGACGTCAGACGGTCGGCGACCTATAACGGCGAGACGTCGATCTCGCTCGGTGTCGTCAAGCAGGCGACGGCCAATCCGCTCGAAGTCGCGGCGGCAGTGCGCAAGACGCTCGACGACCTCGCGCCGACGTTGCCGGAAGGCATGGGTTCGTTTGTCGGTTACGATACGTCGGTGTTCATCGCCGAATCCATCCGGTCGGTCTATGAGACGATTCTCGAAGCCATCGCGCTCGTCGTGCTGGTGATCTTCGTCTTCCTGCGAACCGTGCGCGCGTCTTTCATTCCCGTCGTCACCATTCCGATCGCGCTGATTACGAGTTTCGCGATCATGCTGATGTTCGGCTTCAGCATCAACACGCTGACGCTTCTTGCGATGGTGCTGGCGATCGGTCTGGTCGTCGACGACGCCATCGTGATGCTGGAAAACATCTACCGGCACATCGAGATGGGAAAGACACCCTTCCAGGCGGCAATCGACGGATCGCGCGAGATTACCTTCGCCGTCATCGCCATGACGCTGACGCTTGTCGCCGTTTATGCGCCTGTCAGTTTCGCCGAGGGGCGCACGGGCAAACTCTTTCTGGAATTCGCGCTGACGCTGGCGGGCGCCGTTGCGGTCTCCGGTTTCGTGGCGCTGACGCTGACGCCGATGCTCTGTTCGAAGCTTTTGCGGCACGAGACGAGCCAGGGCCGCCTGCAACGCTGGCTCGGCGACAAGCTCGACGAACTCGATGCCGGCTACAAGAAGCTGTTGCGGCGCGCCCTCGAGCGCCAGCGCGCCGTGGTGGCGCTCGCCGTGATCGTCGGCGTTTCGTGCGCGGGCTTCATGATGCTGCTGCAACGCGAACTGGCGCCGCTCGAAGATCGCGGCACGCTGCTCGTCGTCGGGCAGGCACCGCAAGGCGCGACGCTCGAATTTTCGGCGCGCTATGCAAAGCAGATCGAGAAGATCTATATCGATATTCCCGAAGTCGCCGGCTATCTCGTCGTCTCGGGTTTTCCGCAGATTACCGATCTTGTCTCATTCTCGCGCCTCATTCACTGGAGCGACCGCAGCCGCACGCAGCAGGAAATCGTCAGCGAGATGCAGCCGAAGCTCGGCCGCATTCCCGGCATTCTCGCCTTCGCGATCAATCCGCCGTCGCTCGGACAGAGCGGTCGCTCGCTGCCGGTCGAATATGTGGTGCAGGCATCCGGCACGTATGAGGATCTGGACCGGTATGTGAACCTGATGATGAACGAGATCCGCCAGAACCCCGGTTTCGTCAATCCGGACACCAACCTCAAGCTGCAGAAGCCGCAGCTCGACATCGCCGTCAATCGCGACAAGGTCGTCGATGCAGGCATCGACGTGTCGACGGTCGGGCGGACGCTCGAAACGCTGCTCGGCGGGCGAAAGGTCACGCGTTACGAGCAGGGCGGCAAGCAATACGATGTGATCGTGCAAGTTGCCGACGACGAACGCCAGACGCCGAACGACATCAGCAACATCTATGTGCGCGGCGGGCAGGGCGAAATGGTCCAGCTCTCCAATCTCGTATCGGTGACAGAAACCGTCGCGCCCAACGCGCTCAACCGTTTCAACCAGCTCCGCGCCGCGACGATCTCGGCCAACCTGACGCCCGGATATTCGATGGGCGAGGCGCAGGATTTTCTCGACGAGCTGGCGCTCCGGGTGCTGCCCGCGACCGCGCAGACCGATGTCGATGGACAGCTTCGCGAATTCGTCAAATCGTCCAACACCATCGCGATTACCTTCGTGCTGGCGCTGCTTTTCATCTACCTCGTTCTCTCGGCGCAGTTCGAAAGTTTTCTCGACCCGCTCGTCATTCTGGTCAGCGTGCCGCTGTCGATCGCGGGTGCGCTGCTGCTGCTTTTCCTGACAGGCACGACGCTCAACATCTACAGCCAGGTCGGATTGATCACGCTTGTCGGCCTTATCAGCAAGCACGGGATTCTGATCGTCGAATTTTCCAATCAGTTGCGCGAGCGCGGCAGTTCCGTTTACGACGCGGTGGTGGAAGCGGCGGGCCTCCGGCTACGGCCGATCCTGATGACGACGGGCGCGATGGTGCTGGGTGCAATGCCGCTGGCGCTTGCCGGCGGCGCGGGCGCGGAGAGCCGGCGCTCCATCGGTCTCGTGATTGTCGGCGGGATCAGTTTCGGCACCGTGTTGACGCTGTTCGTGGTGCCCACCGTCTATCTCCTTCTGGCCGGCTGGCAGGAGCGGCGCGTCGCCGCGAAGGCCGGACGGGGCGTCCGCGCGCCGGCGGAATGATCGATCCGTATACGGACGAACATGACGGATATCACCGGTTTTGGACCTCAAAACCGGGCTGAAACACCCCCCTCTGTCACGAAACTGTCAAAAAACTGTCACAATCGGCTTCCGGGCCGGTTTTTACCGCCGTCCGGTGACGAATTCGGAGCCGATTTCGGTGCTTTCAAAAGCACGCAAACGGACGCTTTTGCCTTTTCCTTCGCAGCTGCATGAGGAAGTAAGGCGTGACGCCGCAGCGCATGAAACTTATCCCCGCCTTCCCTTGACGCCGCGACCCGATCTCAGAACGGACGGTCGCCGTCGACCGTCACGCGCTCCATGTGGCGGCGGTGACCGTGATAGTCGTTCAGCGCGAAATGCTGCGCGGCGCGGTTGTCCCAGAAGGCGATGGCGTTTTTGCTCCAGCGGAAGCGGCAGGTGAAGGGTTCCTGCGTGCAATGCTCGAAGAGGAAGTTCAGAAGCGGACGGCTTTCGCGGCGCGACCAGCCGACGAATTTTTCGGTGAAGGCCGGATTGACGTAAAGCGCCTTGCGGCCGGTTTCGGGATGGGTGCGGACGACGGGATGCTCGAAAGACGGCGTATCGTCGCCCGCGACGGCCACTTCCATTCCCTTGCGCGCCTGCGCCGACTGGCCGCGTTCGCTGTATTCGCCCTTTGCGGTGTGGATGGCTTTCAGGCCTTCGAGCGTTTTCTTCATGCCGTCCGAAAGTGTTTCGTAAGCGAGATACTGGTTCGCCCACAATGTATCGCCGCCATAAGGCGGCACTTCCTTCGCATAGAGGATCGAGCCGAGGGCCGGTTCTTCGAGAAACGACATGTCGGAATGCCAGCCGCCGCCGAAATTGACGCGGTCTTCCGGTTCCTTGACGATCCGCATGATCTCGGGATGGCCGTCCATGCCCTTGACGTAAGGGTGAATGTTCAGCGTGCCGAAACGGCGGCCAAAGGCCTTGTGCTGGTCATGCGTGATGTGCTGATCGCGAAAGAAGATCACCACATGATCGAGAAAGGCCTGGTGGATGGCGTCGAAAACCTCGTTCGAGATATCCTTCGACAGGTCCACGCCTTCGATCTCGGCGCCGAGCGCGCCCGATATCGGTTTGATGTCGATTGCTTTGCCGGGCATTCGCTTATCCTCCCTTCGTGCGGTCAGGCCGTTGCCTTCTGGAATGCGGGCCGCCCGCTCAGCCGCGCGAAATAAGCCGAGACGTTCGGGTGGCCGTCCTTCAGGACGCCGAACAGTTTGCAGAGCAGCAGGCTGTAGCCGAGCATGATGTCGGCGGCCGAAAATTCCGCCCCGCCGATATAGTCCTTGCCCTGAAGTTCCTTGTCGAGGATGCCAAGCATCCGCGTGGCGCCTTGCCGCCCTTCCTCGGCGACCTGCGGAACGCGCTGATCCTCGGGGCGCACGAAGGCATGTTGCGCGATATTGCCGAGTGGCCCCATGAAAGTCGCCTCGGCGAAGTGGAACCATTGCAGGTACTTCGCGTGTTCGGGCGAGCCCGGATTGGCCGGTTCGAGCCGGCCCTTGCCATGTTTGGCGAGAAGGTACTGCATGATGGCGCCCGACTCGTAGAGGACCAGCCCGTCATCGTCGATCGAGGGCACCTTGCCGAGCGGGTGGATGGCGAGATAGGCCTCCGACTGAAGCTCGGCGGGCGTGAAATTGAGCCTCTCCAGCTCGTAGGGAATGCCGAGCTCCTCGCAGAGCCAGACAATGCGGATCGAGCGCGTGTTTTTCGCGTGGTAGATTTTCAGCATGACGTCTCCTCATGGACGCCTTTGCCGGCGCCGCTGTTTTCCGTTGGCGGCAGTCTAGCGAAACGGGCGGGCGTGGTCACCGTCCTCTTTGGCGCGGGAAGAGGCGTTCGAGGGTGGCGGCGAAGGCGGGGAGGAAGACGATGGCGGCGATCATGTTGGCGAGGAACATGAAGGACAGGAGAATGCCCATGTCGGCCTGGAGCTTGAGGCCCGAAAAGGCCCAGGTCGAGACGCCGACCGAGAGCGTCAGCCCGGTGAAGATGACGGCGACGCCGATCTGTTTCAGCGCCAGCGGATAGGCCTCGCCGATCGGCATGCCCTCGTCGAGGAAGAGCTGCAGGCGGCTGTAGATGTAGAAGGCGTAGTCGACGCCGATGCCGGTCGCCAGCACCAGCACCGGCAGGGTCGAGACCTTGAGGCCGATGCCGAGCGCGGTCATCAGCCAGTAACCGAGGAAGGTCGCCATCAGCAGCGGCATGCAGCAACAGACGATCGCGCGCCAGTCGCGATAGGCGAAATAGACCAGCGCCACGATGACCGCATAGATCCAGGCCAGCATCGGCAATTCATTGGCCTCGATCACATCGTTGGTCGCGGCCATGACGCCGACGCCGCCCATGCCGAGGCGGAAGTTGACGTCCGTGCGCGAGAGTGCCTCGCTGTCCGTCGAGCGAAAGTTCACGACCGCCGCGATCACGTCCTCGATGGTGCCGGCCTTGTGATCGTCGAGATAGACGATCACCGGCAGGATCGTGCAGGCCTCGTTCAGGAGGCCGCTCGACGGCTCGTAGAGCGACGTCGTGCGGATCAGGTCGGCTTCGGTGCGCGGCAGGGCGACCCATTTGAGATTACCCTCGCGCCAGATCGCCGACGTCTCGCGCGCCGAAAGCGCCAGGGACTGCACCGAATTGACGCCCGGCACGTTGCGCATGACCCAGGAAAAGCGGTCGACCAGCCGCATCGTCGGATAGTCGATGCAGGCATCGGCCGGCGTTTCGACCACAATGATCAGCGCGTCGGCCGAAATCGAGAAGCGGCCGACGATTTCGGCGATGTCGCGGTTGTAGCGCGAGGAGGGCCAGAGTTCGGCGAAGCCTTCCGTCAGGTCGCCGATATGGCGGTTGCGCGTTTCCATGACGGCGGCGGCGAGCAGACCTGCGAAGACGATCAGCGCCGCCGTTGCGGGAACGGGCCGGGCGATGGTGCCGATGACGCCCATGATGCGCTCGCGCGAGCGGCGCAGACGGGTATAGGTCTCGGCGAAGCCGGCGCGCACCGGCAGATAAGAGGCGAGCAGCGGCAGCATGATCAGGTTGGTGACGATTTTCAGCGCGACACCGAGCGCCGCCATCACGGCAAGGTCCTGAATGACCTCGATCGGGATCAGGTAAAGCGTGCCGAAGCCGACAAGATCGGTGAGGAGCGCCAGCGAGCCCGGGACGAGCAGCCGGCGGAAGGTGGTGCGCGCGGCTTCCTCTGCGGATTTTCCGTCGCTGATTTCGGCGGCGATCAGGTTGATCTGCTGCACGCCATGGCTGACGCCGATGGCATAGACCAGAAACGGCACCAGTACCGCCAGCGGATCGAGGCTGCGGTCCATCATGTGCAGGAGGCCGAACTGCCAGACCAGAGAAACCAGCGAACAGAAAACCGCCAGAAAGGTCAGTTGCAGCGAGCGCGAATAGACAAAGACGGCAAGCGTCGTCAGTGCGAAGGCAAGAACGAAGAAGACGATCACGTCGCTGGCGCCGTCGGCGATGTCGCCGACGAATTTGGCGAAGCCGACGATCTGAATTTCGGTATCCGCGTCTTCGTAACGGTCGCGCAACTGGGTTTCGAGGCGTTCGGCGAGGTCGAGATAGTCGAGCTTTTCGCGCGTCAGCGGATCGATTTCCTGAAGCTCGGCGATGACGAGCGCCGCGCGATGATCGTTGGAGACGAGGAAGCCCTTGTGTTTGCCGTTGAGCGCCCGGTCGCGGATCGTTTCGACATCGGCTTCGGAAATATTGCCCGCGGTGACGCCGTTCGGGATTACCGGATAGGCGTTGATGCCTTCCTCGGTGTTTTCCGTCACGCGCGTTGTCGGCGACCAGAGCGAGCGCACGGTGGAGCGGCGCACGCCGGGCAGAAACGTGACTTCCTCGGCGACTTCGTGGAGACGGCGCAGAAAGGGTGCGCTCCAGACGGTGCCCTCACGTGCCTTGACGGCGACGAGGATGAGATTGGCGCCCGGCACCTCGTTTTCATATTCGAGGAAGGTCTGGACGTATTCGTGCCCGGTCGGCACCTGCTTCAGGAAGCCTGCTTCCATGCGGAGCTGGACGGCATAAAAGCCCGTCAGCAGCGTGAAAGCCGCCAGCAGGACAAGGATCAGCGCCCTTGCCTTGAACACAATGAACTCAAC
This sequence comes from Parvibaculum sp., assembly GCF_040882025.1. Lineage (GTDB taxonomy): Bacteria > Pseudomonadota > Alphaproteobacteria > Parvibaculales > Parvibaculaceae > Parvibaculum. Next base: position 21,276 of record NZ_JBBECC010000211.1, read on the forward strand.
GAATTTCACGCCAAACTCCCCCCACACGGCCCTTTATGCAGGCCCGCGCCGTTCCCCTCCAGCCGTCTCTCCCCATCATCCTACGTTGCTGTCGTCAAAAGGGTGGCTTCGGCCCGCCTTTTGAGTCAGGATTAGTAAAACGACGTTATCATTTGGGGGGATTTTCGATGCGTTTGTCAAAGTGTTTCCGGGCGGCGGCCTCTGTCGGGCTGGTGCTTGCCGGCCCGGCGGCGGCCGGGGTGCCGGCAGAGCAGGCGGCGCGGCTTGGGCGCGACCTGACACCGCTCGGCGCGGAACGGGCCGGCAATGCGGACGGTTCGATTCCGGCCTGGGATGGCGGCCTGACCACGGCGCCAGCCGGGCTCGGCTATACGGGCGGCCATTATCCCGACCCCTTTGCCGGCGACGCCGTGCTCTTCACCATCGACAAATCCAACATGGACGCGCATGCGGCGGCGCTGACGCCGGGCCAGCGGGCCATGCTCGCGACCTATCCCGGATACAAGCTCAACGTCTATCCGTCGCGGCGGAGCTGCGCGCAGCCGGAAAGCATCTACGAGGCGACGCGGCAAAACGCCGTCAAGGGGTCGCTCGGCGGCAATGGCGACAGTCTGGCGGACGTGCTGAAAGGCATTCCGTTCGCGATTCCCTCCAATGCCTATGAGATCGTGTGGAACCACAATCTCCGGTATCGTGGCTACAAGGTGCGCCGCACCTTCGTGTCGGCGGCGCCGACGCGGGAGGGGACGTTCACGCCGGTCCGGGTGCGCGACGAGCTGGTGTTCGACTATTCGTCGCCGCTCGTCACGTCGTTCGACCAGCTCAACAACACGTCCTTCCGCTACCTGCAGGAAACGACATCGCCGGCGCGGCGGGCGGGCCAGCTTCTGCTGGTGCATGAGGTCGTCGATCCCGCCAAGGGCGACCGCCGGTCATGGCAGTACACGGTCGGGCAAAGCGCTACGGCGCCGCGCGTGCAGCGCACCAGCGCGATCGCCTATGACACGCCGCAGATTTATTCCGACGCGATGTCGACGGCCGACAGCTTCGACGTTTTCAGCGGCCCGCTCGACCGTTTCGACTGGACCGTGAGCGGCCGGGAGGAGCGCTATGTCGCCTACAATTCCTACAGGCTGAGTTCGCCCTCGCTCACCTATGCCGAGATCATCAAGCCCGGCCATATCGACCAGGAACTGGTGCGCTACGAAAAGCATCGCGTCTGGGCGGTCGAGGCGGTGTTGAAGCCCAACCAGCGCCATATCTATCAACGCCGCACCGCCTATTTCGACGAGGACGGCTACAACATGGTTGCGGGCGAACTCTATGATGCGCGCGGCGGGTTGTGGCGCGTGCAGGAAGCGCATCTGATGCAGTATTACGACGTGCCGACCTGTTTCAACGCATCGGACGTCGTTTACGATCTCGTGGAAGGCCGTTACGTGATCCAGAACCTCAAGAACGAGGAAGACGGGATCGACTTCAACGCCAGCGACATCAGCGACAACACCTTCCTGCCGGAGGAAATGCGCCGCCGCGTCGTCAGGCGGTAAGGGGGCCGCAACTTTCCTTCCACCCTCCCCCTGTGGGAGGGTCAAACAGCCCATTTGCAGCTTGTCTGCAAATGGGCTGTTTGGGGAGGGGGACTCCGCTCTACGCGAACGCAGGTGTGCCGATTATGCGCTGACGTTCCATGCTTACCCCTCCCCGAAATTTACCTCGCTTGCGCTCGGCAAATTTCGACCCTCCCACAGGGGGAGGGTGGGAAGAACGGGCTGGCTGCATATGAAATATATACTGCCGCAGGGTCCGGAGAGGCGCTTGACCGGAAAATGCGGCGGGTTCAGTCCAGCGCGCCGGTCAGGGAGGCGCGCTGCGACATCTCGATCCAGTTGCCGTCGGGATCGCACACGAAAGAGATGCGCGCGACCTTGCCGAGCGTTTGCGGGGCGCGGCCTTCCATGCCGCCACGCGCGAGAATGCGCGTGTGCTCCTCGTCCACGTTTCGTATCTGGATGGTGATGTAGCGGAAGCCCTTGCCCTCAAGCGGCGGGCCGCCTTCAACGCCGGGCGCTTCGTCGAACAGGATCACGCTGTCGCCGCAGAGAAAGCTCAGACCGCCGCGTTCGGGCAGGTCGGGCAGGCCGAGCGCCACCGCATAGAAGCGGCGATGCGCGGCCACGTCGCGGACGGCGAGGCGGATGCCGATGCGCTCGATGCCGTGGGCGCCTGGCGGCACCAGCGTGACGCGGTTGCCGTCGGGATCGGTCAGGCGCTTCGGCCCAAGCAATCCCTCGCGCGCGATCAGGAGTTCGCGATAGCCCGATGGCGGCTCCTCGGGCAGCGGGTTTTTCGCGTGGTTGATCTTCAGGACCGAGCCCAGAAGCTCGTGGCGGTGCTGCCGCATGCCGCCGCCGAGCGGCAGAAGATGATCGAAGGGGAGGCCCACCTCGTTCTGCCAGAAATCGAGCATCGGCTCGAGGTCGTTGGTGAAGAGGCCGATGTCGATACGCGGTTTCGCGAGGTCCATCGGCCTCTCCTTTTTTCAGGGCGCTTCGTTGGAAAAGACGATGGTGCCCGACGCCGCGAACATGCCGCCGACGCCGTGGGCGATCGAGATTTTCGCGCCCGGCACCTGCGCGGGCGCGATGCCCCGCATCTGGCGCACGCTTTCCTGCAGCGCATACATGCCGTACATGCCCGAATGCATGTAGGAAAGGCCGCCGCCATTGGTGTTCAAGGGCAGCTTGCCGCCGGGCCGCGTGTTGCCTTCGCGGATGAAAGCCGCGCCTTCGCCCTTGTCGCAGAAGCCGAGATCCTCGAGGCCGTAGACCGGCAGATGCGCGAAGGCGTCGTAGATCATCAGATGATCGACATCGGAATGTTTGATGCCGGCTTCGTCGAAGGCTTTTTTGCCTGAGACGCGGAAGGCCTTCGACGTCGTGAAGTCTTCCATCTGGCTGATCACCGGCGTTTCGCAGCTTTCGCCGGTGCCGAGGATATAGACCGGCTTTTGCGGGAAGTCCTTCGCGCGCTCCGCACTCGTCAGAATCAGCGCGCCGCCGCCATCCGTCACAAGGCAGCACATCAGCATGCGGAAGGGCCAGGCGATCATCTTCGAGTTCAGCACGTCATCGACCGTGATCGGATCGCGGAAGGAGGCGCGCGGGTTTCTGCCTGCCCATTCGCGCTGGACGACGGCGACATGGGCGAGGTCTTCCTCGGTGACGCCATATTGCTTCATGTAGCGCAGCGCGGGAATCGTGAACATGGTGGGCGGGCTGGTGATGCCGAAGGGAACCTCAAACTGGCCGGACTGGCTTGCCGGATCGCGGGAGAAGCGCCGCGCGCCGACGCGCGAGCGGCCACTTTCGGCATGGGTGATCAGGACGGTGTTGCAGAGGCCTTCATTGATCGCGGCGGCCGCATGACGGACATGCAGCATGAAGGAGCAGCCGCCGACGCTGGTGCCGTCGACCCATGTCGGCGTGATGCCGAGATAATGCGCGACCTCGACCGGGCTGTCGCCTGCGGTGGCGATGCCGTCGATGTCTTTTGCGGTGAGGCCGGCATCCTTCAGCGCGTTCAAGGCGGCATCGGCATGCAGCATCAGTTGCGAGGTGTTCGGGATCTTTCCCATTTCCGTCGTTTCGGCGGCGCCGATAACGGCGACTGATTTCCGTTTCATCGCGTTATCCCTTTATGCCTTTGGCGCCGGCCTGAACTTCGGCAGGCTGATTTCGTCGCTCGCCTTTTCGAAGGTCACATGGAGCGGCATGTCGAGGGTGAGCGCCTCCGGCGTTTGCGGGCAGCCGACAATGTTGGTCATCATGCGCGGGCCTTCGGCGAGTTCGACCACCGCGATCGAATGCGGCTCGGTGCCGAAATCGGGACGGGGACGGTGATTGATGATGTAGCTGTAGAGCGTCGCCTTGCCGCTCGCCTTGTAGATCTCGACGCTGCGCGAGCCGCAGGCCGGGCAGAAGGGGCGGGGCGGGAAATAGGTTTCCTTGCAGGCCGTGCAGCGCTGCAGCCTCAATTCGCCGTTCCGGGCGCCCTCCCAGAAATGCTGCGTTTCGGGCGTGGGCAGGGGCAGCGGGCGATTGTAGTCCGCCATGAAACTCTCCTCGTTCGCGTGGATTCGATTTCGGTGGCGGCGAGGATAGCGGCGCGCCGGGCTTTGGCAAAGCGGCAGAATTCCTCAGGTTTTACGTGTTGATTCCGCGACGTCAGCTTCCTATGTTTCAATATGGGACAACCATTCGGAATACCGATGACCGCGCTTCGCTTGATGCCTGCACTGCTGATCGTCGCTCTTGCCGGGCCGGCGATGGCGGGCGAGCGTGTGCAGTGGATCGACCCTTGGGCGGTCGGCGCGCCGGCGGACGAGGCGGGCAACGGCGCGGCGGCGGACGGGCGGATCGAGATTACGGGCGAGCTGCAGACATTCGGCTTCACCGGCGGCGTCGAGCGCCAATTCGCCTTCGTCCCCGCGGCGGCGCCCTTCGCGTTTCGCAGCTTTCCGGCGGGGCAGCGCCCCGTCACGGGCGACAGCGTGCGGATGGTCCGGCCGCGGCCGCGGTTTTAATTTCATTCAAAGCCGTGAAAAGTCGCGAAGCTTTCGAGCGGTTCGCGCTCGGAGACCAGCGTGTTGACCGGCGCGGTTTCGTCGGCATAGCCGAGCGACATGCCGCAGATGATATATTCGTCGTCGGGCACGGCGAGCACGCGGCGCGTCACCGACCAGAAATTGTTCCAGGCGCCTTGCGAGCAGGTGTCGAGGCCGCGCGCTTTCGCCGCCAGCATGATCGACTGCATGAAGATGCCGATGTCGATGAAGCTCATCGCATCGAGATCCTTGTCGATGGTGAAGATGAGGCCGACCGGCGCGTCGAAGAACCGGTAGTTGCGGCCCCATTGCGCCCAGTTCGCCGCCTGGTCGCCCTTCGGAATGCCGATGAGCCCGTACATTTCCTTGCCGAGTGTGCGCATGCGCGTCGTGTAGGGCTCCTTGCGCTTGGATGTACGCGGAAACTCGGCGGCCTTGTCGGCGGGGTCGGTCTCGCGATGCGCCAGCACCTCGGCCTCGAGGCGCGCCCGCACCTCGCCCGCCGCCACATGGACCTTCCAGGGCTGGATGTTGGTGCCGGACGGCGAGAGGCGCGCGACTTCGAGGATTTCGGCCACCAGCGAAAGCGGCACGGGATCGGCTTTGAAGGCGCGCACGGATTTCCGCGCCTTGATCGCATCGTCGACTTGCATGAAGGTCGCTCCGGAGAAGATGATTTCGATGGCCGGAGTGGTAGCACAAGGGCTTGCCGGGCGCGACGGGGCCAGTATATTGGCATATATAATGTCATAACAGAGCGGGCGGGAGCGTAATTCGAATGAGGGTGTTGCAAGTCGTGAAGACGGCGCTGGTGCTGTGGCTCGCCGCCCTGTTGCCGGCGGCCGCGCAGGAGGCGCGCCCCAACATCGTGCTTATTCTCGCCGACGATGTCGGCTTCAGCGATTTCGGCGCCTATGGCAGCGAGATTTCGACGCCGAATATCGATGCGCTGGCGGCGCGGGGTACGCTCTTTTCCAATTTTCACGCTTCGCCGATCTGCGCGCCGTCGCGCGCGATGCTGATGACGGGGGTCGACAGCCATCTGGCGGGGATCGGCAATCTGCCGGAATCGGCGCCGCCCGAACATCGCGGGCAGCCGGGCTATCTCGGGCGTCTTGCCGACGATGTGGTGACGGTCGCAAGCCGGCTCGGCGCCGCCGGCTACCGGACCACCATGACCGGCAAGTGGCATCTCGGCCATGACGAGACGTCGCTGCCGCCGGCGCATGGCTTTGCGCGGTCCTTCGCGCTCGATGCGTCGGGCGCCGACAATTGGGAAAAGAAAACCTATCTGCCGATCTATGACGACGCGCCCTGGTATGAGGACGGCAAGCCCGCCAATCTGCCCGACGATTTCTATTCCTCCCGATTTCTCGTCGACAAGACGATCGAATATCTGGAAGAGAGCAAGGACCAGGGCCGTCCGTTCTTTTCCTATGTCGCCTTTCAGGCCGTGCATATTCCGGTGCAGGCGCCGCGCGAATTCATCGAGAAGTATGAAGGCGTCTATGACGAGGGTTGGGATGCGCTGCGCGAGGCGCGCTTTCTCGCCGTCATCGAGCGCGGGCTGCTGCCCGACGGCATGGCGCTCGGGGCGATGCCGGAAGGGCTTCGCGACTGGAACGAACGGAGCGAAGAGGAGAAGCGCTTTCTCGCCAAGAGCATGGCCGTCAATGCCGCGATGCTCGAGGCCATGGATTTTCATATCGGCCGATTGGTCGATTATCTGAAAGAGACCGGACAATACGACAACACGGTCTTCATCGTGCTGTCGGATAACGGGCCCGAACCCGGCGATCCGACGGCGACGCCCGGGTTCTCGCAATGGCTGTGGTGGACGGGCTATGCGCGCGACTACGAGACGCTGGGCGAGAAGGGTTCCTATGCGTTCATCGGGCCGGAATTTGCGAGCGCGGCCGCTTCGCCCGGCGCCTTCTTCAAGATGCAGGCGGGGGAAGGCGGTTTGCGCGTGCCGCTGATCGTCGCCGGGCGCGGCATCGCGCGCGAAGGGACGACGAGCGCCTTCAGCTACATCACCGACATCGCGCCGACCATTCTCGATCTGGCGGGCGTCGCGGCCACGCCCGATTTCGGCGGCGCGCCCGTGCGGGAGATGACGGGGCGTTCGCTGGCGGCGCTGCTGCGCGGCGATGCCGGCCGTGTTCGCGGTGAAACGGAGGCTGTCGGCATCGAGGCGGCGGGTAATGCGGCGCTTTTCCGCGGCGACCACAAGCTGGTGCGCAATGCGCGGCCCTATGGCGATGGGCAATGGTATCTCCACGATCTCGCGCGCGATCCCGGCGAGACCAGGGATCTGTCAGAGGCCGAGCCGGCGCTCCTTGCCGAGATGATGGCGGAATACGAGGCCTATGCCGCGCGGGTCGGGGCGCTGGAAGTGCCCGACGGCTATGACCAGACGGCGCAGCTCACGACCAACCGTGTTAACGATCAGCTTGCGGAAAAATGGCCGGTCCTCGTGCTGATCGTTCTCGCACTTGGCGGTCTTGTCTGGGCGGGCATCCGGTTCGGCCCGCGTCTCTGGCGCGGCTGAACCGTTTTCACAGCCCCAGCACGGCCTTGGCCATGATGTTGCGCTGGATCTCGTTGGTGCCGGCATAGATCGAACCGGCGCGGTCGTTGAGATATTTCGCCGCGACGGGCCATGAATAATCGGGGCCGACGGGCTTTTCGTTGCCGCTCGGCTTCGGCACGCCGGGCACGGGGCCGCCGGGCCGCGTCGCATGCGGCTGGAAGGGCAGGGCGTAGTATGCGACCGCATCGAGGGCGAGTTCGGTCAGGTGCTGGCTCACTTCGGTGCCGCGCGTTTTCAGAAGCGACGATTCGGCACCCGGCGCCTCGCCGTTGCTCAAGGCCGACATGATGCGGTGCTCGGTATATTCGAGCGCGGTGATTTCGACCGAGGCGGCCGCAAGCTTTGCCGCAAAGCCGGCATCGTCGGCAAGCCTGGCGCCGTCGCCGCCGCGTTCCTCGGCGGCCATGCGGGCGATGCGCGCCAGCCGGTTGTGCAGACCCGGCGCATAGGCGTGGCCGCCGCGTTCGAACTGCATCAGATATTTCGCCACCGTCCAGCCCTCGCCGACCTTGCCGACGACATTTTTTTTCGGCACGCGCGCATCGGTGAAGAAAATCTGGTTCTGGATGTGCTCGCCCGACAGCATCACCAGCGGTTCCACTTTCACGCCGGGCGTGTCCATGTCGATCAGGATGAAGGTGATGCCGCGCTGGGGAATGTCTTCCTTCGAGGTACGCACCAGATTGAAAATCCGGTTGGCGTAGTTCGCATGCGTCGTCCAGATTTTCTGGCCGTTGCAGATGAAGTCGTCGCCGTCCTCGACCGCGCTCATCTGCAGGCTGGCGAGATCGGACCCCGAGCCCGGTTCCGAATAGCCCTGGCACCAGAAATCCGCGCCATTGAGAATGCGCGGCAGGTAATGGGCTTTCTGTTCCGGCGTGCCGTAGCCGATCAGCACCGGTCCGCACATGCCGAGCCCCATCGGCGAGAGCGAGGGCGCGCCGGCGGCGGCAAGCTCGCTGGAAAAGATGTAATGCTGCGTCACCGTCCAGTCGCAGCCGCCATACTCGACCGGCCAGGCGGGCGCGACCCAGCCCTTTTCGAAGAGCGCCTTGTGCCAGGTCATGGTGGTTTCGTAGTCGGCATAGACGCTGGTCATCAGCTTGCCGGTCTCGCGCAGTTCCGGCGTCAGCTTTTCATCCAGAAAAAGCCGTACCTCGTCCCTGAAGGCCGCGTCCTTCGCGCTCAGTCCCAGTTCCATCCCGTTTCTCTCCCCGCGTTCTTCAATGGTTGTTGCGTGAAGTAGGCGCCGGGCGGCCCGGACCTGTCAAATTTTCGAGAGCATTTGCGGCGGCGGGCATTGGCGGCGGCGCCTGTTTGACGTAAAGGAAGGGCCGCCCCCCGCGCCCGCCAAGCGGCGCCTGCATCCCGGAAGGCCTTTCCCGATGTCCGACAACGGCGCGCCGACAACGCCCGAAGCCAACCGCCGGACGACGCCGAAGGAACGCCAGCGCGCTTTCGGCATTCTCTTCGTCTGCCTGCTTTCGGTCGGCATGGGGCAGACGCTGGTCTTCGCGGTGCTGCCGCCGATCGCCGCCGATCTCGGCATGAGCGAGTTCGAGACGACGATGATCTTCTCGCTCTCGGCGGCCTTGTGGATTCTCACCAGCACCTTCTGGGGCAAGCGCAGCGACTTCATGGGGCGCAAGCCCGTCATCCTGATCGGCGTGTTCGGCTTTGCGATTTCGACTTCGCTTGTCGGCGTCGTGCTGCTGGCCGGCTACCAGGCCTGGATTTCGATGGCGCTGATGTTCCCGCTGGTGATGGGCGCGCGGGCGATTTTCGGCATATTCGGGTCGGGCTCGATGCCCGCCTCGCAGGCTTATGTCGCCGACCGGACGACGCGAGCCGAACGCGCCGGCTCGATCGCGCAGATCGGCGCCGCGTTCGGCCTCGGCACGGTGGTGGGGCCGGGCGTCGCGGCGGCCTTTGCCGAAATCCACATCCTCGCGCCCTTTTTCGCGGTTGGCGCGCTCGCCTTTGTCAGCGGCGTCGCGATCTGGATCCTGCTGCCCGAACGCACGCGGCCGAAAAAGATGCTCGGCGAGAAGCAGGAAAAGCGCGCCGAGCTCAAATGGTCGAGCGCCAATGTCCGGCCGTGGCTGGTGATGGGCGTCATTCTGAGCCTCAGCCAGTCGATCATGATGCAGCTTTTCGCCTTCTATCTGATGGCCGAGCTCGACATGAAGGGATCGGCGGCGACGCAGCTCGTCTCGGTCGGCATGATGGCGATGGCGATGGCGACGCTCATCGCCCAGCTCGGCCTGATCCAGCGCTTCGACTTGTCGGTGCAGTTCCTGCTGCGCTGGGGCGCCGTCACGATGATCGTTTCCTTCGGCATGCTGATCTTCGGCGGCTCCTACGGCGTGCTCGTCTCGGCGCTGGCGCTGGCGGGTCTCGGTTTCGGCTTCCTGCGTTCGGGGCTTTCGGCGGGCGCGTCGCTGTCGGTTTCGCTCAAGGACCAGGGTGCGATGGCGGGGCTGATCGGTTCGACGGCGGCGACCGGCCATATTCTCAATCCGGCGATCGGTATTCCGCTGTTCTATCTGATGCATTCGGCGCCGTTCATGCTGGGCGCCGCGCTTTCGGCGCTGGTGCTCCTCTTTGCGGTCTTTCATCCGGTGCTGAAGAACTTGCGCGCGACCGATGGCGGCTTCGACGAGGAAGACGAAGAGATCGGGTTGCACTAGAGCCGTTTCGCTTTTCGCCTGAAAACGCTCTAGCTCCGCGCGAAGCGGAAGCGGGCGAGCGTTTGCGGCCCCCAGAGAAAGACGATCGCGGCGACAGCGATGCCCAGAACGAAAAAGGCGATCGCCGGATCGTAATGCGATCCGTAAACGGGATAGAGGAAGAAGGCGACGTTGCTCATCGCGTGGAACAGTGCCGCGATGAAGACGCTGCGGCCGCCATTGACATAGAGCCAGACCGTCACGACCCGCAGCAGGATGGTGACCATGCAGTGCCAGACGACCCAGGCGGTATCGTGGCCGGTCTGGAAATAGGGAACGATGTGCCAGACCATCCAGACGGTGGCGATGATCAGTGCCGTCTCGAGGGCACTGCCTTTCATGCGGTCCCAGGCATAGCCCTGCCAGCCGATTTCCTCGCCGAGCCCGGCCGCGAAGAACATCGCGAAAAAGACCGGGATTGCCAGAAGATCGATGCGGAGTTCGGGAAGTTCAACGCCGATCAATTTCTGGACCGCATAGGCGATGGCGAGTGCGGCCGGCATGAAGAGGACCGCCGGCAGATACCAGAGCTTGTTGCCGGTTCGGCGCCAGTCGAAAGAACGGGCGAGGAGGTGTTTCGCCGCGCTCGCGCCGCCCTCGCGCCAGACGAATATCAACGCCAGTACCGCCGGCACGAAAGCCATCAGCGCGCTCACGGGCAGCGCGATCGGCAGAAGCGGAACGGCGTCGATGAAATAGCCGGCGATCCAGAGGGGCACCGAAGCCACGATCACGAGCGCGAAATAGCGGTAAACCAATCGGGCCTCCTCTCACTTGTCCGCAGGTTGCGATCAGAAAGGCCGCCGCCCGCCCGTCGGATCGGCGCCCATCAGCGTCAGCAGATGCACGATCATCACGACGGCGACGATCAGTGCAATGAAGATCAGCGGCGTGGTGGGGAAGAAGCGTATCCGGCCGGGGGTTACCGGACGTTTTTCGAGCCAGACAAGCCCGGCCGCGCCGGCAAGGCTTGCGGCCAGCACGATCAGCGTCACGGTGAGCGAGAGCCCTTGTCCCATTGTTGTATCTTACTCGAACACGCCCTCGGCGCGCCATTGGGCCATCAGGGTGCCGACAGCGGCGGCGAAGGCATGGGGCTGATCAAGCATGATGTGATGCTGCGCGCCGGGGATCGTGAAGACCGGCTTTTCGGGCGAAAGACCGCGCAGGAAGGCGAGGCTCGCGGGCTCGTAATCCTTGCTTTCGATGCCGAACATCGTCGCGCCGCGGCAGGCGAGGTTTGCATAGATGTCGGCGTGGTCGCTGCCCATGCGCAGGCCGTCGAAGATCGAATGATCGAATTTCCAGGTCCAGCCGCTTTCCTCGAAGCTGCGCTTGCCGCGCGTCTCGCCCTTCGACACCTCGCGCAGGCTCAAGGCGCCGATGTAATCGAGAATGAAGCCGTTGGCGCAGGGTTGCAGCGGCGCCAGACGGAAGCGCGCCTTCGCCGTTTCCAGATCGGGATAGATGCGCGTCGGCTTGCGTTCGGGGCCGTCGAGGAACCATTCGCGGACTTCCTCGGGCGGACGCACCGTGAAATCGCAAAGGATCAGCCCACCGAGCCGGTCGCCATAGTGCTTCGCGGCGATCAGCGAGACGAAACCGCCGAAGGAATGGCCGACCACGACGGGCTTCGGGCCGAGGCCGGCGGCGAGCGCCACCTCGCCGATCTCGCGGGCAAAACTGTCGCGCGAATAGGAAAGGCGCCAGTCGCTGTCGCCCATGCCGCCAAGATCCATCGAGGCGACGTTGTAATGCTGGCTGAGCAGCGGCGCGATGAAGGCGAACCAATAGGCATGGGCGCCATTGCCATGAACGAACAGGATGCCCGGCCGGGCCGGGTCGTCGTTCTGGTTCACTGGGCCCCAGCGCAGATAGTGGATTTCGGCGCCATCCACCGTCAGGCGGCGGCTTTCGGGGGCGACCGCCAATGCCTCGCGGAACCATTGCGGCCGATGACGGATCACATCTGCGTCGGGGATCGTCCGCGACGCCGGTTCCTTCAAATAATCGGCTTTTTCCGCCGAATTGTTCTCTTGAGGCTTGTCATACGCCATGAAACTGTCCGCCAAACTCGGGATTTCGGGCCAAAAATGACGCCTGCGCCATGTTCCGGCCGGGCCATGGTCTAGCCCGATTTGGGCCAAGTGAAAAGGCGGGTGAAAAGACGGCCGAAAAGAGAGCCGGAAAGGGGCGGTCTGGTGGGGCCTCGCCGGTTGACAGGCCCGGCTCCGCCGCTTAGGTTCCGCGCCAACTTAAGGGCATTTTCCGGCATCGGGCCGGAGGCGGGGCGGCGATCGTCGCCCGCCGGAGAGCCCGGTCCGAGGTAGAACCATGAAAGTCCGCAATTCCCTGAGGTCGCTCCGTGGCCGTCACCGCGACAATCGTCTGGTGCGCCGCAAGGGCCGCGTCTACATCATCAACAAGACCAACCGCCGCTTCAAGGCGCGCCAGGGCTGAACCCCGGCACATGCGCTTCGGCGATGAATATCCAAGGCCGCGCTTCACCAGCGCGGCCTTTTCAATTGGGGCAGGCCGATGAACCGCATCGACACCGTCGTTTTCGACATCGGCAATGTGCTGATCCAGTGGGACCCGCGGCACCTCTACCGCAGCGTTTTCGCCGACGCGGCCGAGATGGAGCATTTCCTCGCCCATGTCTGCACGATGGAGTGGCATGTCGAGCATGACCGGGGCCTTTCCTTCGCCGACAATGCGGCGCGGCTGAAGGCGGTTCACCCCGATCATGCCGATCTGATCGACATCTGGGGCGCGCGCTATCCCGAGATGACGCCTGATCGCGTGCCGGGTACGGCGGCGCTGCTGCGCGGGCTGAAGGAGGCCGGCCATGCCGTTCACGGTCTCACCAACATGCCGCCGGATTTCTTCCCGGTGCTTTCGGAGCTCTATCCGGAGCTTCATTTGCTCGACGAGACGGTTATTTCCGGCGATGAGGGCATCATCAAGCCCGATCCGAGAATCTACGAAATCCTGATCGGCCGCACCGGGCTCGATCCGGCGCGTACCCTCTTTGTCGACGATTCAAGGTCCAATGTGGAAGCGGCGGCGCGGCTCGGATTTGCCGTTCATCGCTTTGAGCACGCCGAAGGCCTTGGCTGTGAATTGCGCCGGTTCGGCCTTATTTCTCTCGAATGAAGCCGGCTGGCGGGTTTCGGCGCCTCGCCGTGCGCTATAGTGTGCAGGCGGATGAGGCCACGCGGAGGCAGGCGGCATGAGCGACCGGTTTATGATCTACGGCGCGACGGGCTATACGGGCAAGCTCGTGGCGCGGACGGCGAAGGCGCTGGGGATGAAGCCGCTTCTCGCCGGCCGCAACGAAGCCCGGCTGAAATCGATAGCCGCACAACACGGTTTCGAGTACCAGGCCATTTCGCTCGATGACGAGGCGGCGCTCGACGCCGGCCTCGCGCAGGTCGATGTCGTTCTCCACATCGCCGGACCTTTCTCGCAGACGTCGCGGCCGATGGTCGATGCCTGCATCCGCACGGGCGCGCATTATCTCGACATTACCGGCGAGATCGACGTCTTCGAGGCTTGCGCCGCGCGCGACGAAGAGGCGAAAGAAGCCGGCATCATGTTAATGCCCGGCGTCGGCTTCGACGTGGTGCCGAGCGACTGTCTTGCCGCTCACATGAAGCGCCGGCTGTCCGACGCGACCGAACTCACGCTCGGCATTTCGGGTCTCGGCCAGATGTCGCACGGCACGGCGAAGACCGGTGTCGAGAGCATCGGCAAGGGGACGCGGGTTCGCCGCGAAGGGCACATCGTCTCCTTGCGAAAAGCCCCCCGCCGCGAGATCGATTTCGGCGGCGGCGCGAAAAGCGCTATCGCCATCGGCTGGGGCGATGTCGCGACTGCCTGGCATTCGACGCATATTCCCGACATCACCGTCTATTTCGAAGCAAGCCCGCAGCTCGAACAGATGGCCGGCATGGGCGGTTTCATGCGCTGGCTGATGAGCCTCGGGCCGGCGCAGCGCGCCTTGAAAAAGCGTGTCGAGCAAATGCCCGAAGGGCCGACCGATGCGCAGCGCCATGAAGGCTATTCGGTGCTCTACGGCGAGGCGGTCAATGCGGCGGGCGAAAAGGCGGTGTCGCGTCTGAGAACGCCGGAAGGCTACTCGCTGACCGCCATGACCGGTCTTGAAATCGTGCGCCGCGTGCTGGCGGGCGATGCGAAGCCGGGCTTCCAGACGCCGTCATCGCTCTTCGGCGCCGACTTCATCACCGAATTCGATGGCTGTGTGCGGACCGATATCAACAGTTGAGATCGTCGCCCATGAGGTTCTTTCCGCTCACGACTCTGGTCGCCGTTGCGCTGTTTGCGGCGATTGCCGCACGCGCCGGAACCGAACTGCGAAGCTACGATCTTCCGAACGGGGATGCCGAGAGCGATGTCGCGCCGGCGGGGCGCGAGGAGGTGCTCGACATGTTGTTCGAGCGGCTGGCGGAGGCGGACAACGAGGCCGAAAGCCGGGCCTTCGAGGAAGCGATCCGCGAAATCTGGCTCGATTCCGGAAGTCCCAGCATCGATCTCCTGATGGAGCGCGGTTTCGATGCGCTGCGCGAGGAGAATTACGACCGCGCCTATTTCTATTTCGATGAAGTGGTGACGCTGGCACCGGGTTTCGCCGAAGGCTGGGACAAGCGTGCCGCGGTCCATTATATCCGCGAAGACTATGCCGAGGCGTTGCGCGACATCGAACAGGTGTTGCGTCTGGAACCGCGCCACTATCAGGCGATGGCGGGCCTCGGTATCATTCTTGAAGAGCTTGGCGACAAGAAAGGGGCGCTGGACGCCTTCCGGCGCGCGCTTGCGCTCAATCCGTGGCTTGACAGCATCGACGAGCGCATAGCCCCGCTCGAACTCGAGGTCGAGGGGCGCGGCATCTGACGATGGTCCTGTTTCTTCTTCTCGCGTTTTTCATTGCGGGCCTTGCGCTCTGGTCGGCCGTCGCTGCGGCGCGGGCCGCGCGGGCCTTTCCGCCGCTTGGCGGCTTTGTCGAGCTCGATGTTCCTTTCGCACCCGCCCGGCTTCACTATATCGATCGCGGCGCCGCGGCGGCCGGCGTCGCGCCGGTCGTTCTCATTCACGGCGCCAGCGGCAATCTGCGCGACATGACGGCGAGCCTCGTGCCAGCGCTCGAAGGCCACACGCGCGTTGTCGCCGTCGACAGGCCCGGACATGGCTGGAGTACGCGCGGGGGACATCCTGAAATTTCGGATCCGGCGGCGCAGGCGCGCGCCATTCATGCGGCCTTGTGCCGGCTCGGCGTCGAGCGCCCGGTCGTGCTCGGGCACAGCTGGGGCGCCTCGGTCGCGGCGGCTTATGCGCTCGAATTTCCGGATGAGGTTTCAGGCGTGCTGCTGCTCTCCGGCGCGCTCTATCCCTGGCCCGGCGATATCGCCTGGTATCACAAGGTTGTCGGCACGCCGCTCGCCGGTCCGCTTTTCCTCCGTACCCTGACGGTTCCGGGCGGGTCGCTGCTCGCGGACGCCGGCATCAAGGGAAATTTCCACCCCGATTCCGCGCCCGCGAACTATGCCGGTGCCATCGGTCTGCCGCTTCTTTTCCGTCCGTCGCATTTTCGCGCCAACAGCGCCGACACGGCGGGGCTGAAGGCCCGGCTGGCGGTGCAGAGCCGCCGCTACGGCGGGATTTCCGTTCCGGTCATCGTTGTCACCGGCAATGCGGACTACACCGTCTCGCCGAAAATCCACTCCTATGCCTTCCACAATGCGGTCAGGGGATCCGAACTGATCAAGCTCAGGGGCGCGGGCCATATGCCGCATCATTCACGGCACGAAATCGTCGTCGATGCGGTGCTGCGCCTTGCGCGCGGCGAAGCGCCCTTCGATGGCATGGTGACGGTTTTCGAGGACGGCCGGGTCGAGCGGCAGGCGGCCGGGGTGCGCGCTCAGTCGCCGCGCTGACGCCCGACAAAGGAGACGCGCAGCATGTTGGTCGCACCCGGTGTGCCGAGCGGTACGCCCGCGGTCACGACGATGCGCTGGCCCGGTTGCGCGAAGCCTTCTTGAAAAGCGATGCGGCCCGCCCGATCCGTCAGGTCGTCGAGGTCACGGGCATCTTCCGTCAGGACGCAATGCAGGCCCCAGACCAGGGCGAGGCGGCGTGCCGTCGCCGTGATCGGGGTCAGGACGACGATCGGCAAGAGCGGCCGCTCGCGCGCGGCGCGCAGGCCCGTCGAGCCCGAATTGGTCCAGCAGACGATCGCGGCGGCTTTCAACGTGTCGGCGACCGAATGGGCGGCGGCGCTGATCGCGTCGGCGCCGGTCGCTTCGGGTTCGGTGCGTTGTGCATAGATGATGCCGGGATAGGTCGGATCGGCCTCCACCGATTGCGCGACGCGGTTCATCATGCGCACGGCCTCGACCGGGAATTGTCCGGCGGCCGATTCCGCCGAGAGCATGATCGCATCGGCGCCTTCGAAGACAGCGGTGGCGACGTCGGAGACTTCGGCGCGGGTCGGCACCGGCGAGGAAATCATCGATTCCAGCATTTGTGTTGCGACGACGACAGGCTTGCCCGCGCGCCGCGCCGTGCGGATCAACCGCTTTTGCCAGCCCGGCACCTGTTCGAGCGGCAGCTCGACGCCGAGATCGCCGCGGGCCACCATGATCGCGTCGGCGATGTCGATGATTTCATCGAGATGTTCGAGGGCTTGCGGCTTTTCGATTTTCGCCAGAATGGCGGCGCGCCCATGTGCGATCTTGCGCGCTTCGGCGACGTCGTCGGCGCGCTGGATGAAGGAAAGCGCGACCCAGTCGACGCCGAGATCGAGCGCGGCATCGAAGTCGCGCCGATCCTTTTCGGTCATCGCCTTCACCGGCAAAAAAGTGTCGGGCAGGCTGATGCCCTTGCGGCTGGTCAAAGTGCCGCCGACCAGCACCTCGGTATCGGCGAAATCGCCGCCGCACTTCGTCACGCGCAGCCTGATGCGGCCATCGTCGAGCAGCAGCATCTGCCCATCGGCCAGCGCCTCGAAAATTTCGGGATGCGGCAGCGGCGCGCGCTCGCGCGTCCCCGGCGCGGCGTCCATGTCGAGGCGGAAGCGATCGCCGGGCTGCAGTAATGCCCCATTGCCCTGCATTGCGCCGATCCGGAGTTTCGGCCCCTGCAGGTCGACCAGAATACCGATCGGCCGGCCGGCATCCGCCTCGACCTCGCGCACCGCGGCGTGAACGCGGCGCAGGTTCTCGTGGTCGAGATGGCTCATGTTGAGGCGAAAGACGTCCACGCCCGCGTCGAACAGCGCGCGGATCATTTGCGGCGTGTCGGAGGCGGGCCCGAGCGTGGCGATGATTTTGACGTTTCGGCGGCGAATCAAGACGGGCTTTCCTCTTCGGGCGGGGGATTGTCGACCAGTATGATCCTGAAGTCGTTGACATTCGTGTAACTTGGCCCGGTCACGAGCAAATCGCCGAGCGCGGAGAAGAAAGTGCCGGAATCGTGCTGATCGAGCGCGGCCTGCGGATCAACGCCCGCGGCGGCCGCACGCGCAAGTGCATCCGGCAGCATATAGGCGCCGGCCGGGTCGTCGGCCGCGCCGGCGCCGCCGTCGATCCCGTCGGTGTCGCCTGCGAGCGCTGCAATTCCCGGTGCGCCCTTGAGCGCGAGCATCAGCGCCAGCGCATATTCCTGGTTCGCGCCGCCTTTTCCCGCGATTGCAGCATCGCGGAAGGTGACGCTCGCCTCGCCGCCCGAAATGATGGCGAGACGGCGGCCTTCGCCCTGCGCCATGCGGGCGAGGCCGGCATGTTCCCGTGCCAGTATACGCGCTTCGCCTTCGATGTCGTCGCCCAGCACCAGCGTATCGTATCCTTCGCTTCGCGCCAGTTTCGCCGCGGCGATCAGGGACTCCGAGCCGCTTGCGATCCGCTTCCAGGTTGCCGATGCAAAAAAATCGGCCCCGGGCTTCGGGGTCTCGGGCGCTGCCTCGATCGCGGCGCGGATATGCGGCGGGAGATCGGCATCGAGCGCGTCGATAATCGCCAGCGCACGCTCCTTGCTTGTCGTGTCGGGCACCGTCGGTCCCGATGCGATGGTCGAGGGATCGTCGCCGGCGACGTCGGAGATCGCCAATGTCAGCGATCGGGCGGGGTGCATCGCTTCGGCCAGCCTGCCGCCCTTGATGCGGCAGATGTGTTTGCGCACGCAGTTGATGTCAGCGATGTGCAGCCCCGAGGCGAGCAGGGCGCGGGTCAGCATCTGTTCGTCGGCAAGCTCGATGCCGGCGATGGGCAGCGCCGCGAGCGCCGAGCCGCCGCCCGAGAGCAGCACCAGCGCCAGATCGTTCGGTCCCAGCCATTCGGCCATGCGCATCAGGCGTTTGCTGGCCGCCGCGCCGGCCTCGTCGGGAACGGGATGGGCGGCCTCCACCACGTCGACATGGCGGGTCGGACGGGCGTGGCCGTAGCGCGTCAGCGCCACGCCCTCGATATGGGTGCCGGGCCAGTGACGGTCGTAATGGTCTTCCGCAACGGCCGCCATGGCGGCGGCTGCCTTGCCGATGGCGAAGATGACGAGGCGGCCCTGCGCGGGATCGGGCGGATCCGGCAGGTGCGGCGGCAGGCAATGGATCGGCAACGCGGCCGCAACCGCCGTGTCGTAGAGGCGGCGCAGCCGGGCTCGCGTTTCGTCATCGCCGCGCGTCATGGTCGGCCGTTCTCCAGCATCCCTGCCTCCTGTATAAAGTGATGATGGATGATTTGTCACTCGTGGCCCTGCCGTCGGCCGATGCGGTTTGCCCCTACGAACTTGTCGACGCCCAGGCCGATCCCGGTTTTCTGGTGATCTGCGACCATGCGTCGAACGCGCTGCCGCCGGGCTATGGAACGCTTGGCCTTTCGTCCTCGGCGTTTTCGCGCCACATCGCCTTCGATATCGGCGCGGCGGGTGTCGCCCGGCATCTGGCGCGGCTCCTTGGCGCGCCGGCGGTGCTGGCGCGCTTTTCGCGCCTTCTTGTCGATCTCAATCGCGGGCCGGACGACCCGACCATCGTGATGAAACTGTCGGACGGCGCGATCGTTCCCGGCAACCGCGATGTCGATGCGACCCGCGACGCGGATGAGTTCGCGCGCCGCATCGCCCTGTTTCACGCGCCCTATCATGCGGCCATCGCCGCCGCGCTGACGCGGGCCGAGGAGGCGGGTGTCGTGCCGATCGTCGTTTCGGTGCACAGTTTCACGCCGGCCTGGCGCGGCCGCGCGCGGGCCTGGCATACCGGCATTCTCTGGGACCGCGACGACCGCGTCGCCCTGCCGCTGATCGAGGGCCTGCGCGCCGAGCCCGGTCTCGTCGTCGGCGACAACGAACCCTATACGGGCCGCCTCAGGAACGATTGCCTCTACAGGCATGGAACGGCGCGCGGGTTTCCCCATGCGCTGATCGAAATCCGGCAGGACCTGATCGAGAGCGACGACGGACAGGCGGCCTGGGCGGTACGCTATGCACGCCTGCTGCGCGCGATTGCGATGCAGCCCGCTATCCGGGAAATCCGTCATTTCGGCTCGCATACGGACGCCGCCGCGCCTATATCCGGCGGGTGAGACAGGCGAGGAGAGCGATCATGGACGAAGCGACCCAAACGGAGCTCGAGGCGGCGGCCTTCCGCCGGCTTCTCGATCATCTGAGATCGCGAACGGATGTGCAGAATATCGATCTGATGATCCAGGCCGGCTTCTGCCGCAACTGTCTTGCCGACTGGTATCGCGAGGCGGCGGAGGCCAAGGGCTTGCCGCTGACGAAGGAGGCGGCGCGCGAGATCGTTTATGGCGAACCTTTCGCGGCCTGGAAGGCGAAACACCAGCCGGACGCGACGCCCGAGCAGCTTGCCGCATTCGAGGCGGTGCAGAAAAAATCGCACGGATAGCGGCGCGGAACGGCGACTATCCACAGCTTTCTTGCGCGGCGATATTGCGGGCGCTGACGCGCGCGGATAGGGTCGCGTCCTTCAAATTTTAGTACCCGAACGGAGCGGCGCATCATGGCGGACGGCAATACACCGGCGAGTACAGGCGGCGTCGCGCGCGACCAGTTGCGTTCCATCGTCGAGCGCATCGAGCGTCTCGAAGAAGAAAAGACAGCGCTTTCCAACGACATCAAGGAAGTCTATGCCGAGGCCAAGGGCAATGGTTTCGACACCAAGACGCTCCGTCAGGTTGTGCGCATCCGCAAGCAGGACAAGGCCGAGCGTCAGGAGCAGGAAGCCATTCTCGAGCTTTATCTCAGCGCGCTGGGCATGGTCTGAGGCCGGCACATCTCCGTCACGCGCCCTTCGAGAACACGATCTTCGGCGCCGGGTCGAACATCGCGTCGATCGCCTCGTCGAACGAGGCTGTGCGTGCCGTCAATGTTTCCGGGTGCAGCGTGCCGTCGCAGACATGGCCGAGCACATGCGTCAGCGTGGCGCGCGAATGGACCCGGCTCACCTCATAGGTAATGCCCCTGATCCAGCTTCCCGAAAGCGGCAGCGGCGTCATCGCGCCGAGGCCTCCCGAAACGCCGGTACAGAAGCCGCAAGGCGCTGTCGAGCGGAAGGCATAGGCCGTTCCCTCCGCAACCGACGAGGCATCGACCGTGATGAGGAACGTGTCGTCGTGGCGGCGCGTCTCGGCATAGTCGACCTTCAGCGCCTCCACGCCAGCCGCGCGGGCGAGCGCCAGGCGCGCATCGTCGCTGTCGGCATAGACGACGCGTTCGGCGCCAAGCGCCAGCGCCGCCTGTGCCGCGTAGAGCCCGACGCTTTGCGCAAGCCCGCCCGCCACCAGCACCGGCGCGCCGGGAAAGCGCGCCAGATGCGAAGCGACCGTGCGGTAGCCGTCGGCCACATTGTCGGAGAGGAGGCAGGCCGTTTCGGGCGCGAGCGCTGCGGGCAGCGGCACCAGCATCGCATCGGCGAAGGGCACGCGCAGGCGGTCGGAAAAGGCGCCGCCGAAATCGCGGTCGATACCGGTGCCGAGGCCATAGGAAGCGGCCGAGGGCACGGCCGCGCAGGCATTGGTCCAGCCGCGCCGGCAGTTCGCGCATTCGCCGCAATTGATCTGGAAGGGCACGATCACCCGGTCGCCCGGCGCAACGCTCTTCACCGCGTCGCCCACCTCGCGCACCACCGCCACCATCTCATGGCCGAAGGCGTAAGGCCCGGGCCGGCCATAGGCGCCGATGGCGATGTAATAGTCGAGGTCGCAGCGCGCGACCGCGATCGGCTCCACGATCGCGTCCTTGCCGGTCTCGATCACGGGCGCGGGCACGTCCCGCCATTCAAATCGCTTCGCCTCGACGAAAGTGAGCTAACGCATGGCGGCCTCCTGATTTATATAGACTGGTCTATTATAACCATTGTCGTCATGTAGACCGCCCTCTATAGACTGTCAAGAACGGAGCGACGGACCCGGGAGGACAAGCGATGGGCGCGGCGGCACGGCACAGGGAGAAGCTGATCGGCAGCGCGATTACGCTGTTCCGGCAGAAGGGCTATGCGGCGACGGGCCTCAACGAGATCCTGGCGCGGAGCGGTGCGCCCAAGGGTTCGCTCTACCACTATTTCCCGAAGGGCAAGGAAGAGCTCGGCGCCGAGGCCGTGGCCCAGGCCGGCGCGGTCGTCAGCGCGACGCTCCGCCAGCTTCACGACACGACGCAGACGGCGGCGCAATTCCTCGATGCCTATTGCCGGCTGCTTGGCGACTGGGTCGAGAAATCGGGCTACAGCGAGGGTTGCCCCATCGCGACGACGCTGCTCGAAACGCTGCCGCAATCGGAACGGATCGGCGCGGCCGGCCGTGCGGCCTTCGACGACTGGACCGCGATCATCGCCACCGTCCATGAGCGCGACGGCATGGCGCCCGAAGCGGCGCGGGCGCGGGCCGAGTTCGATCTCGCCGCCATCGAGGGCGCGCTGCTGCTGATGCGCGTGCGGCAATCGACGGCGCCGCTACAGAATGTCGCCCGCGCGCTTTCGGCGCTCTGACATTCCCGCCATGTGCTAGCGTCGCCCCGAAAAATGCGAGGAGGCGGCCCATGACAGTAATGAATGCGGAGACGGTCACCCTGGCGGAAGCCGAACCCGCCGAGGAAGAGACCGCCGCGCGGCTGATCTACGACACCGGTTCTTATGTCTTCGACTGTCTCTACGATCGCGACTTCGCCACCTTCCTGAAAATCACTGCGGCGCTTTGGCTGCGCGAGGGCGGCGCCTTTTCGCATGTCCATGCAAAGGCCGCGCTGCATGACGGCCGTCTCGCCGGCATTGCGCTCGGTTTCCCGCAAGCGCTTTACGAACAGGAATTCGGCACGGGCATGATGGCGATGGCCGAAATGGGCTCGCCCGAACTCCTCGCCCATCTGCCTTCCGTCGCCGGCCACATCCCCTGGCTCTTTCCCGAAGTGCCCGACGATGCGTGGTATCTGCTCTTTCTCTCCGCCCACCCCGAGGCGCGCGGCCGCGGCATCGGCGAAAAGCTGCTTGTCGATTGTTTCGAGCGCGCGCAGGCGGCCGGCTGTGCTTCGCTCCATCTCGACGTCTCGGCGGTCAATCCGGCGGTGCGCTTCTACGAGCGCATGGGGCTCGAGCGCCTTGCCGAAACGAATGTGCCCAAAATCGCGGCCTCGCACGGCGTGCCGCCGCATATCCGCATGGTCAAGCATCTGGTGTGATGCCTGACCCGGACGGCCCTCTCAGAAGCGGAACGCCGCCCTCAGCGATCCGACGATCGCGTCCGCATTGTCCATGTCGAGCCGCGTTGGGTTGACGCCGTCACGCGTGATGTTGGGCACGTTGCCGGCATGGACCCAGGCGAAATCCACCGACAGCGCGAAGGGCGAGGCTGCCGTGCCGAAGGTTACGCCCACCCAGGCGCGGCCACTCACCGTCGTGTCGTCGTTCTCGAGTGCGGCCTCGCTGTCGGGGAAGCCGGTGAAGGAAAGCCGGTCGTGCCCGTCGGCGTCATTGAAGTCGACGGCCACAAGGCCGCCGGCGCGCAGCGAATAGCCGCCGAAATCGCGCACCGCTTCTATGCCCGCCATCGGGCTTATCGCGTCCACATCGATACTCGTCGCATAGGCGAAGTCGCGCGCGAAGCCGGGAATCGCGCCTTCGAAGCGGGCGTCGAAATCCGTTCGCGTATAGCCGACGCCGGCGAAGGGGAAGAGCAGCAGCGTCTCGCACTCGACCGGCATGACGAATTTCGCGTGGATATTGGTCCAGTCATAGCTGGCGGAAAAATTCGCCCGGCTCACCACATTGAGGCCGCCGGCGCTCGGCAAGGCAAAGCCCGAGGCACCGCCCAGCGGTCCGGGGATCAAGAGCCCGTCGCCCGCCGGATCGATGTTGGTGAAGCTGCTGCTCGCATCCGCGCCCGTTCTCTCGACGGTCATTTCCCACCAGGTTTTCGAATTGCCGAGGCGGCCGCCCCCGCTGATCGAGCCGCCGGCCACCGCGGCGTCGTCCTCGCCGTCCACCACGCCGATCGCCTGGTCGAGCGTGATCGCGTCTTCAAAGCCGAGATAGCGGAGCGTCGGCAGCGAAATGCGGCCCGCATGAAGGCCGGCGCCGGCGCTGAACGAATGCCGGGCGGCTTTGGCTTCCTTCTTGTCCGCACATTTCAATTTCCACTCGGCATCCAGTTCCCACCCGATCCTTTCGAGAACATCCGCGTCGTCATTTCCCGTATTGGCGCCGGCGATGGTCTCGATATAGCCGCCGCCCGGTTCGTCGCGTGCGTAATTCTCTCCATGGAAAACGTCAAACCGTGCCTTGTTGAACCCCCCCTCGTCGCAACGGGCAATCGCGGCGCGTGCCTGGCGTACATGCTGCACCATTTCCTCGGCGCGCACCGAATTGTGCAGCATATAATCCGTGCCCGTCACATTGAATTGCGGCAGGGCCGGGTTGTGGCTGTTGTCGGGCGGCGCGGCCACGGCCGGCGCGGAAAGCGCCGCGGCGCCGAGCAGCGCTATGCCCGACAGGGCCGATGCGAGATGGACGGAATTCGATATGGTCATGCCCCTTGTCCCCTGTTCGCGGCGCGACGCGCGCCTGATCTCTCGGGAAAAAACTAGGGGCGGGGATTTGGCGTTTCGTCATACACTTGTATGAGGCGGCGGCCCGCCGGCGGGAATAGACAGGACATGCGGAATTAATGCCGGTCTTTAAAAGCGCGGGGGAGCGGCGTGCGAGGGGAGATGCCGATGGCGCAGGTTCTCGAAGCGGGTCTCGACCGCACGGCGCGGAGCTGGCGCCGGCCGCGCGCGGAAGCGAGCTGGCAGGCGCGCTTCTGGATCGGCTTGATGCACCTCGTCAACGGTGCGCTCCGCCGTTCGGTCGGCGTCGGTTCGGCAAAGCCCTTCAACGTCGCCTCGGCGCGGCGGCGGGCGAAGTTTCTCGAAAACGCCATCGCGATGGTGCCGCCCCACACCCTCTTCGGTGAGGCCGCGGATGCGCCGGTCGCCGGCGAATGGGTCGAGGTCGCGGGCGCCGCCGCATCCGATCGCACGCTCCTTTACGTGCATGGCGGTTCCTTCATTCTCGAGCGATCCGACGTGCACAACGCGCTGATCGCGCGCATCTGCAAGGAAACCGGCGCGCGCGCCTTCATCGTCGATTACAGGCTGGCGCCCGAGCATCCGTTTCCGGCCGGCATCGAGGATGTGAAAGCGGCTTACCGCTGGCTGATCGACAGCGGCACCGATCCGGCGCGTCTCGGCATCGTCGCGGATTCGGCCGGCGGCGGCCTCGTGCTGTCGGCGCTGGTCGCCTTGCGCGACGAGGGCGTTCCGATGCCCGGCGCCATGGCGCTGCTCGGCCCCTGGGTCGATCTCACGCTGTCGGGCGATTCGATCCTCGGCAACATGCAGAACGAGGCGATGGTCTCGACGCTTGAAGGCATCAGCATCTGCACCCGGCTTTATTTGCAAGGCCACATGGCGGGCGATCCGGCCGCCTCGCCGCTCTTTGCCGATCTCAAGGGCCTGCCGCCGACGCTCATCCATGTCGGCGCGCCTGAAATGCTGCGCGACGACGCGACGCGGCTTGCGACCCGCATGCGCGAGGCGGGCACCAGGGCCTGGTGCGATGTCTATCCGCGCATGCCCCATGTCTGGCACCGGCTCGGGCCGCTGCTGCCCGAAACGCGGCGCTCCATCGGCGAAATCGGCGAATTCATCCGCGAGATGATCCCGGATATGCAAGCGCGGCGGCAGGCCGGAGAGCGGCGATGACGAAGCGCAAAGCCGGCGGCCGTCTCGACGCGCGCGTCTGGCCCGGCATTCTCGAAACGCTGGTGCCGGCGACCGACCGGCGGCTCGTCGAGATTATGGCCTGGGCCGAGGCGCATGATCAGAAATGGCTGTTCGATTTTCTCGAAGCACGCGCTGCCAACCTCCGCGCGGACACGGACGAAAACTTCCGCGGCAAAATTCCACCCGAGGATCATCTGGCGCAGCGCTTCGGTCTCACGGTCGCGCAGGCGCGCGTGCTGAGCGCCTTCCTTGCCGGCCAGAACTTGCGGGAAATTGCGCGCCTGCAGGGCGTTTCGATCACCACCGTGCGCACGCATTTCGTGCAGATGCGCGAAAAACTCGGCGCCCGCGACCAAGCCGATGTCATCCGCATCGCGCTGCTGGGCGGCGACGCGGCCTGAGCCCGCGCCGGGCCGCAAAGGCCGCGTTCAAATGCGGGTTTCCGCCGCCCGTTCCGCCAGCGCGCGGATGTCGTGTTCGCGCACGCCGTCGCGGTTCATCACCAGGCGCACCAGCGGGTCGATCAGCAATTCTTCCAGCGTCAGCTCCCTGACGACGCTTTCCCTCGGGGACATGGCACACCTCGCGCTCTCGGATTATGTCTAGTTGCGAATAATTCTCAACTAGGAGATGGGGTCGCCATCCGCCGGGACAAGGGCGCGCCTGCAAAAAAACCTTGCCGCCGCCCGCCGGCATCCCATATAACGATAATTCCGGTTATATCGTCAGAGTGCCCCATGCAGCCCATCGGCCCCGCCGCCATCGCCCGCCTCAACGAGGAATGTTTCTGCCTGCCGCTGGAGCGTGCCGCCCTTCAGGCCGCCGCCGCCGCGCGGCTGGGCGCGCAAGAGGCCCCCTGGGCGGCCGGCGCGCTCGAGGGACTTTCGGCCGGGCAGCCGATATTCCTGCCCGCCGCGATGCGCGACGATCTCTTCCAGCGCGCCCGCGCCGTAGGCGCGCTGCTTCTCGCCCTTGCCGCCACGCGCGCCTCCTTCGACCGCGAGGCGCTTGCCGCGGCCGGCATCTACAACAGTTTCGATTTCCACCTCGCCGCCACCGGCCCGAAGCTCATCGAGGTCAACACCAATGCGGGCGGCGCCTTCCTGCAGCCGCTTTTCCTTGATGCGGTCACGCCCGCAAGGGCCATGCAGGGCTTCGCGCCGGAAGAGATGCTGCTCGACGCCTGGGCGCGGCTTCGCCCCGGCCGCCCGCTTCGCCGCGTCGCGATCGTGGACGAGGCGCCGGAAACCCAGGCGCTTTATCTCGACATGCGCCTTGCCGCCGCCGCGCTCGAAGGGCGCGGGCTCGCGGTCGATATTCTCGACCGCAAGGCGCTCCGCCGCGAAGGGGGCGCGCTTCTCGGCCCGCGCGGCCCCATCGACATGGTCTATAACCGGCTCGTCGATTTCCATCTGCGCGAACCCGAAAGCGCCGTGCTCAACGACGCATGGGCCGCGGGCGAGGCCGTCGTCGCGCCCAATCCGCAAGTCTACCGCGCCTTTGCCGACAAGCATCTGCTGGTCGCCTTGAGCGACCCGGAAGCCGTCGCCGCGCTCGCCGCCGAAGCGCATGCCGACGCCGCCCTCGTCCTCGACACCGTTCCGCACACGGAGCTTGTCGACCGCGCCAGCGCCGACCGGCTCTGGGCGGCGCGCCGCGACTATGTCTTCAAGCCGGCGGAAGGCTATGCCTCGCGCGGCGTCTATCGCGGCGACAAGATCAGCCACAAGAAATGGGGCGAGATCGCGGGCGCGGGCTATCTCGCGCAGCGTTTCGCCGAGCCTTCGCAGCGCGCCCTGCGGCTTGCGGGCGGGCCCGCCGCGCACAAGGCCGATATCCGCGTCTGGGCGCATGGGGCGGAACCCCTCTTCTCGGCGGCGCGCCTTTATGGCGGCCAGGTCACGGGCTTCCGGGGCGAGGGTGCCGGCTTCGCGCCGATCCTCTGGCTCGAAAGCGCCTCGGCGGAGGCGGGCTGCGCCGAAGCCGGCTGCGCCGACACGAAATCTGCGGACACCACTTGCGGAGTACCAGCATGAGCGCGAGAAATTTGGCCGTGAAAGCCGCCCCGAAAACATCCGCCGATCTCGACCGCACGGCCCAATGCCTCGAGGCGCTGGGCCAGCCGGTCAGGCTCGCCGTCTACCGCGCGCTGGTCCGCGCCGGGCCCGAAGGGCGCTCGGTCGGCGAGCTGCAGGAAATGCTCGACATTCCGCGTTCGACGCTGTCCTTCCATCTCAGGCGTCTGATCGAGGTCGGGCTCGTCGGCCAGGAGCGCCAGGGCACGACGCTGATCTGCCGGGCCGATTGCGCCGTCATGGATGCGACGCTCGGCTTCCTCCTGCGCGAATGCTGCGCCGACCGCCGCCGTCCCGGCTGACAATCACGAGGTTTGAACCCACCGGCAAAACCGGATTTTTCGCACCCTCAAATAACGGTAAAACTGGAAATATGGAGATAACAAAATGACTGTTCTTGTCCGCCGCATGGCCGATGCGGCAATCGGTTTCGATCGTGTCGTCATCGCCTTTCTGGCGGTTCTCGCGCTCGTCGCGCTCGCGGCGCCCGCGCAGGTGGCGCTGAGCCTCGGCTTCACCGCGCAAAACCTCCTCAAGATCGCGCCTTTCCTCGCCTTTTCGGTGCTGCTGGCGGGCTACGCCAAGGCCAGCGGCATGGACAATCTGATTGCCCGCGTCTTCACCGGCGCGACGCCGCAGATGATCGTGGTGGCGGCGCTGTTCGGCGCGCTGTCGCCCTTCTGCTCCTGCGGCGTCATCCCGATCATCGCGGCGCTGCTCGCGATGGGCGTGTCGCTCCCGGCCGTCATGGCCTTCTGGCTCGCCTCGCCGATCATGGACCCTTCCATGTTCGTGCTCACCTCGAGCATTCTCGGGCCGGAATTCGCGCTCTACAAAACCTTCGCCGCCGTTTCGATCGGCCTCTTCGGCGGCTTCCTCACCTGGGGCGTGCAAGGCGCGGGCGGCTTCGCGCAAGTGCTGCGCGCGGGCGTCGGCGATGGCGGTTGCGGCGGCGGCGTGGTGCGCGATCCGAAGCCCGTCGTCTGGCGCTTCTGGCACGACGCCGAACGGCGCGAAAAGTTCCGCGTGGCCGCGCTCGACATCGCGCTCTTTCTCGGCAAGTGGCTGGCGCTCGCCTTCCTGCTCGAAAGCCTGCTGGTCGCCTGGCTTCCCGCCGAAACGGTGATCCGCTTCGTCGGCACCGACGGCTTTGCTTCCGTCGCCATGGCCGTCCTTGTCGGCGTGCCGGCCTATCTCAACGGCTATGCCGCGTTGCCACTTGTCGCGGGCTTCATCGATCAGGGCATGGCGCCCGCCGCCGGCATGGCCTTTCTGCTCGCGGGCGGCGTCACCAGCCTGCCGGCCGCCATGGCCGTCTTCGCGCTGGTGCGCCTGCCGGTCTTCGCCCTCTACCTCGCCGCCTCGCTGGCCGGCGCCTTTCTGCTCGGGCTGGGCTTCATGGTGGTGGGGTGAGCTGTTGTCCCTCCCGGAGAGGAGAGGGATTGAAGCGCTGCAGTGATTTGATCAAACTGGAGAAATGAAAAGGGCGACACCACATCTCCCTCTCCCCGGAGGGGAGAGGGAGATATAAGTCCACCTCTTCTTCCTCAAACGCCGCCCCGAACACGATGCCGTGATACGGCGCGGCTCTTCTGGCCGCCGCCGGGCGCCGCGGGTTAGCCTGTCGCGAAGCCGCGCGGGCGCGGACAAAAACGGGAGGGAAAACATGCGGCACGGCAGATGTCTTTGCGGCGCATGCAGCTACGAGATCGACGGCGATCCCATCGTGGTCGCGCATTGCCACTGCAGGGATTGCCAGCGCCTCAGCGGCGCCCGGCACACCACCGGCGCGATG
>NZ_JBBECC010000212.1:0-1568 GCF_040882025.1 Parvibaculum sp.
TCGGCGATTTCCTCGACGGTGCCGAAGCGGCGCAGCGCCACTTCGCGCTTGATCCAGCGTTCCCAGGCTTCGGGGCGCTCCTTGGTGTTTTTGTCCCAGACACCGCCCTCGAAAAGAATGTTGCCGGGCGCAATCGCGTTGACGCGGATGCCCTCCTTGCCGACGAAGCGGGCGAGCTGGCGCGTCTGGTGATTGATGCCGGCTTTCGAGGCCGCATAGGTCAGCGCCGTGCCCATCGCATCGACGCCGGCGATCGACGAGATGAAAATGAGGTTCACGCCCGCGCGTTCGGCGGCCGGCCGCGCCAGCATGCGGCGCAGCGCCTCGCGGCCCAGATAGGCCGAGCCGAACAGGTTCTGCCGCATGTCGGCTTCCCAGTCTTCGTCGGAGACGTCGAAGCCCAGGGGCGCGCGCGAGAGGCCGACATTGGCGATGGCGCAGTGAAGGGGCCCAAGCTTTGCCTCCGCCGCGTCGAGCGCCATGGCGATGTCGGCCGACGCCGTCATGTCGCCGGCGATGGTGGTGAGATTTTCCGCTTTCGCGCCTGCGGCGATCAGCGCGTCGCGGGAGGCATCGAGCGCCTCGACGCCGCGCCCGGTCAGCGCCACTTTCGCGCCCTCGGCGGCAAAGGCATGCGCCATGCCGAGGCCGATGCCACGGCTCGCCCCGGCGATGAAAACATGTTTGCCCTTCAGTTCCAGATCCATGTCCGCCCTCCCTTTTGTTCCGGAAGCCTAGCGGCACGGCGCGCATCCGGCAAAGCCCCCTTGGCGGACGCAACGTCAATTCACGGCGAGACACAAGGGCGCCGGGCGTTCCCTTGTGGGCGCGCCTGCCGCTGCCTAGACTTCCGCCAACAAGAAATCGCGGGAGGAACGCCTCATGGATTACAGCCAGATCACGGTCGAAAAGCGCGGCGCCGTTTGCCTGATCACGCTCAACCGGCCCGACAAGCTCAATGCCTGGACGCCGCGCATGGCGGAGGAACAGGCGCATGCGATCATGGCGGCAAACGACGACGCGGATATCGGCGCCATCGTGATGACGGGCGCGGGCCGTGGCTTTTGCGCCGGGGCCGACATGGACGCGACCTTCAAGACGCGGCTCGACGGCAAGGACCCCGGCAACGACACGGCCGGCGGTTCGGGCGGCATGCCGGCCGGCGTCGACTGGATCGAGCTGGTGCGTTCGTCGAAGCCGATGGTCGCCGCCGTCAACGGCCCCGCCGTCGGCATCGGCGTCACGATGATCCTGCCCTTCGACACGATCGTCGCCGCCGAGGAAGCCAAATTCGGCATGGTGTTCGTGAAAGTCGGCATCGTGCCGGAACTCGCCTCGTCGCATTTCCTCGTGGCGCGCATGGGCTGGGGCAACGCCAACGAGATGATGCTGACGGCGCGGCTTTATCCGGCTTCGGAAGCGCGCGAAAAGGGCTTGTGCGAATATGTGGTGCCGCAGGCCTCGCTTCTCGACAAGGCTTTCGAGATCGCCAATCTGATGGCCGAGAACCCGTCGCGGCAGTTGCGCATGACCAAGCAGCTCCTCACGCAGAATGCCAGCGAGACCGA